>CAZSUE010000473.1:0-4541 GCA_964609045.1 uncultured archaeon
CTGTTCACCGTGGGGTTCTGGGCGGTGACGATCTTCGGCGGGTTCCGCGTCGGGCTGGCGCTCTACATGCGCCAGAAGAAAGCGGCGGACGACAAGCGCCGCGAAGCGAAGGCGGAGCGCGAAGAGAAAGCGAAGGTGCGGCGTAAAGAGCACCTCGCCGAGGAGTTCGGCGTGAGCGCCGACGCGGTCCATGCCGGTGAGGTCGGGATCGACTTCGACGAGGATATGGTCGTGTCGCATAATAACGAGTTCGAGGGGGGCGACGCGGTGCTCGAGGTCACCATCCTCAATACGAGCGATATGACCATCGCGGAGAGCGAGTTCGTCGTCGAGTACGACGATGAGATCCTACGGTTCAAGCGGGTGGAACCGCAGCGCGGTCTCACCGAGCCAAAGATACCGCTCGGGTCACTCACGCCGGGTCAGAAGAAGGAGTTCTCCGTCTACTTCGAGCCGCGTGCGCCGGTGGCCACCTCGCTCTCGGCGACGCTACAGTATTTCGATTCCTACGACGAGATGCAGGAGGCGGCGTTCGAGCTCGGTGATGTGGAACTGCTCTCCCCCACGCTGGGCGAGGCTGAGTTCGTCGATTCCGAGATGCTTCGCAGCCAGCTTCATACGAGGTTCACATCGAGCGCGGTGCGTGTCTATACCATCCCGCCCGATCTCGCGGTCAACGACCTCTTCGAGGCCTGTAAAGATCTGGCAGAGGGGCTGGGCATCAATTATGTGGACGAGTTCGAGGGCGACGGGTCGACATTCGAGGGCGAGGCATGGTTCTACGGCACCATCGGCGACGAGCGCATCGATCTCGCGCTCCTCTTCGTCGTGCGCGAGGATACGCACAGCCTCGAGGTCAGGATCTATTGCGAGGACGAGCAACTGATGACGGCGGGCATCGTCAAGATCGTCGACAAGCTCAATAAGTTCCTCATCGAGCATGGGATGGTCCCAGCGCCGCTGGAGCCGGTGCTCTTCGACGAGATAAGGGACCGGTTCACCAACCGGCAGCTTTTGATCGAGACCGCAGAGGATCTCTTCTGATCGCTGGCTATGGAACGCGCGTGGGCGCTGGCTACCCGAAATCTGCTGGTGGTATCACGGTCACATTCGGCCGGGTTCCAGGCCGAGCGTGGACCACCAGTCCTCCATCCGTGACAGTATGAGCTCCCGGAGCTCCTCGTCCATATACCGATAGCGGTCCGGGATGTCGATATCGATGACCCGCTTATCGAACCAAATCTGCGGATAGTCTTCTTTCAGCCAGAGCACATGGCGTTCTTCGAACACGATGATGGCATCCGCCCATTGGAGGATGCGCCCCGTGACGGGTGTCTCGGTGGAATAGAGGCCCGCAGACCGTATTTCGCAATCGCTCCGCTCTTCAAACATGCGATGCGCCGTCAGGCTACGGTTCTCGTTCTGATTGCAGATGAAGAGCAAGCGCATGTCGGTCATACCATACGTATACGTTCGAGGGGGTCATTCCATTCAAAGGGTCGAGTATATATGTTTTCGCCAAAAAGTCTATTAACTAGGAGCTCTGCCTGAAATGAGCCGAGGGAGCCATTATCTTTATTTATACATTCATTTATACTTAAGCTAAACTTCATTGGATCCTAGGAGGAGCCCTTTGCTTATTAACCGTATCTTTTTCTGCCGTTTTCCTCTTTTTCTCGATTTTTTGGCTATCACAATTATCCGAGAATATGTAATACAATGCTATTACAGCGACTATAAGTGATGACATGAATAGTAAAATGAGCCGTGGACTTGTTTTACTCAGGGTCTCTAAAGACTCAGCTTCTTTACTTAGCTTATCCATATCTGCTGTTCCGTTCTCTATATTCACAGTCTCGTTCTCGATCCCGTTTCCAAGACTTTCCTTAAGCTCTTTTGTAATTTGGGCGATCGTGAACTGGCAAAAAGCGTAGCCTATAGCTGCGATGAATGCTATTGTGACCGATATTGAGAAGAGTATCTTTGCGCTTTCTCTCATAGTAGCAAACCTTGGCTTGAAATTGAGATCTAATTTAGGGATGATGGACTAGTGCTAAAAGGACAACTATCAGTACTCAATTATATGAGGAGAGAATTATGAGTCGTACCCTATAAACTCATTCTGAGAGCGCCATACTTTTTTAACACAGTGAGTCAGAGAGCTAGGACACTATTCCTCGTTCTTTTCATCCATTTCTTGCCTTTGGCCTTTGAGACTAATGGCGATGCTTACGAGAGCCCCTGCAATAACACTTATCACGACGATATTCGCCAGGGGCATGAGAAGTGATGAGAGAGTCGTAAACATCATCACATGATCTTCTATATCGCCCTGAGGGGTGGCTAATGGAGCTATGAACGCCAATAACAAAATAAAGGTAAGGGCAGCAATGATCGCTCTCTCTAGAAAACGGGATTGAATTACGCTCATTTGGTTCACCGTATGTTCAATACCGTTCATTCGCATTCAATGCTCTCGTATAGATCGGTATGCTGACTATCTTACTACTTCCCCAACAAAATAGCAAAATTAATGAGCAAGCCTGATCCCCCGTCCACATGCTTCCAACTCACCCGATTCTTTCAACCGCTCAACTGCGACATCAATAGCAGACTTGAGGTGTTTTCCCGTTCGACCGAACCCTAACAGCCGAGCGGTTTCTGGAGGGATCTCGTCAGGAAGTAACGGAGCTCTATATCGAAGTAGCCGTTTGATCGCTGCACAAATTTCCTCTGGGGGAATATGCCCCGCCTTGAATTTAACACCATCAATATCACGAGATCGGATTGGAGGCTTACCAGCTGTCGACAGCCAGACGAAATCATCACGCACCTCCGTTCTACCATAACGAGTGAGATAGTCAACTGATCGTTTGATTTTCCTAAAGATTCTATTTCCCACCCGCTGAAATCCCCAGAAATCAGCTACTCGATGAACCAGCTCATCTAAATGGATTGGCGCCTCTACCTCGAGTACTCGAATGCAATCATCGCCGATCTTCTCCACATTGGTATCATAGAAATGGTCCGGCTCTCGGTACCCATGAAAAGTGACGAATTGATATTCTTCGATGGGAATCTCAGAAATGAGAGGTTTTTCAGCTTCTTTTTTTTCTTCATGAGTTTGAGATCGTCGGGGCTCCTCTTGCGAAGGAGAGCTGATCTGCGTCTCTTCCTTTGGGGTGGATTTATAGCCGGCTCTTTCTTCGGAGTACATTTCCCGACGTTGGTTCTGTTCGATCGACTTTTGGATCAGTCCCATGAGTCGCTCGATCTCGCCCTGCTTATATTGGAACCAGTCCGTAGACCAAACACGATGGATGTCCCAACCGCGATCTTCGAGGACCTCCTGGCGTAAGCGATCCCTGTCACGCACGGTGAGAGCACTATGATAAGTTGCGCCATCGCATTCAATACCACATACATATCGACCGGGGGTTTCCGGATCGAGAATTCCGATATCTATCCGATATCCTCCTTCACCCACCTGTGGTACAACCCATAAACCATTATTCTCAAGTTCTTGGATCACTGAACGCTCAAAGGGTGACTCTGGCTCAGCAGAAGCGATCTTTGCCGTGGGGTACTCACCAGTTTCAGCGTATTTAAGGTAACGAATCAGTTCTTTCGCTCCCCGTGCGATACCTCCTGCGAGGTCTATCTCATCGCCGTGCATGCTTGAAAAGACATGAAGTCGTTTCTTTGCACGTGTGGTAATCACATTGAGGCGACGCCATCCTCCCGATCTATTTATCGGGCCAAAGTGCCGTCGGATCCTTCCGTCTTGTTTAGGCCCATAGGTCACACTGATGAATATCACATCACGATCGTCTCCCTGGATGTTCTCTAAATTTTTTACGAAAAACTGTCTTTCCCCCTTCCTATTAAAGAAGAATTCAATCGAAGGATCAGCACGTCGCCGCTCATCTAGTTCGTCCATGATACGGGTCTGTTGAGCCATACCAAAAGTCCCAACACCCAGTGATAAGTTTGGCGTGGTATTAATATGGTCAACCACAGCGTCTGCAACATGACATGCTTCAACCGAATTCACCCCCCTTCCCTCATATACCCCATCCTTCACATATTCAAATCTAAGCCCGAGTTTGCCTTTATCACAAGCACAATGGGGGAAGGTATAGAGCGGGTCGTCATTATAATATTCTTCATTTGAGAAGCGAATGAGCGATTCGTGTTCGCTACGATAATGCCATTTGAGCCGAAGTTTTGGTACACCCATCGTTCCTATTTCGTCGAGTATACTTTCCAGATCGTCGAGATACAATTCATCTTCCTTGTCCTTGTCCTTGTCCTTAAGTCCCTCGAGAGTGTCGATTTGCGCGGAGAAGAAATCTGTAGGAGGAAGCTGTTTGGAATCTCCCACCACGACAATCTGCTTGGCGCGCATAATTGCCCCAACAGCATCGGCCGGTGGAATCTGGCTGGCCTCATCGAATACTAATAGATCAAAATGAAACTTTTCTGGGTTCACATACCAAGCCACAGATAGAGGACTCATCATAAAACATGGTTTAATCAGT
>CAZSUE010000474.1:0-4532 GCA_964609045.1 uncultured archaeon
ATGGTTCAATTATTTCCTTTACGGCGACCTCGAATATCACGCGAACATGACCTGGGGCCGCGAAGGGGTGGATGTGCTCTCCGATCTCGGACAGCGGCACGCACCGCGGCTGGCCGTCACCGATATCGAATATCCCACCATCGTTGCCCGCGGGTGGGACTTCGCGGTCTCATGCACCGTCGCGAACAACGGCTACGCCACGGCGCGCGAATTGCGTGCGAACCTCACCGTTTCGGAGGGACTCCGATGCGTCGGCGCCGAAGTGGTCTTTACAAACGAGAGCGGGTATGGGTCGGTGACGATCCCGCCGGGGCTGGTCACGATCAACGGGACCCAGCTCGCGATCGACCATCTCTCCGGCGGCGCCGGTGGGCCGGTGGGCGCCACCGCCACCATCCGCTGGCACCTCGTTGCCGACCAGCCCCGTCAATACCGGTGCCATGTCACCATCGAAGGGCGCGATGGGTTTGTCTGGGACAATATGACCTGGACCAATGTCCTCGCCACGCCCGAGAGGGTCATCGCCACCGATTTCGGGCAGCGGCCCGCACCCGCCACGCTTCCGTCGCTGTGGACGAAACGCGATGCGGAGCGCGCCAGCGAGGATAATGTCTGGCATGTGACGCATCAAATGTTCAACAGCCCCGATTACGCGCTTCGATGCGCATATGAAGGTAACAATTATTATCCCAGCAATATGGACGCCTCGCTCTATTTCGCAACCGCCCTTCCCAATACCACGGCGCGCCATCTCCATCTCTATCATCGTTACCATATCGCCGTGGGCGATCACGCCACCATCGAGTATCGCACCGGAGCGGGGCCGGATACGCCATGGCGTGTATTGGCCAGTTTCCAGGGCGAGAGGGACGACTGGGAGCCACTCCATTACAACCTGAGCCAAACGGCGGGCGAGATCGTGATGATACGGTTTCGGCTCGTCTCCGACGATCTCGCCACCGACCGTGGCTGGCTCATCGACGATCTCTCCATCAACACCCACGCGAACCGGAACAACGAACATCCGGAGTTGAACCTCGCCACACCGGTAACGAACGCGCGGTTTTTCAATACCGAGACGATCGTGGCCAGCGGCACCGCCACCGATGATATCGGCCTCTACCGCCTCGAAGTGGTGCTCGAGCCACTCGAGACATCGTTGAGCGCTCCGAGCGAGATCGTTTACGATGCGATGCTGAACTATGAGCGCGCCAGTGGTGATTGGACCTTTTCGTTCACCCCCGTCCTCGTTGCCGAGGGGCGGTGTCGCATGCGCGCCCGCGCCATGGACACCCTCGGCCAGACGACGACGATCGAGCGCGAGCTATTGATCGTGAAGGACCGCGCGCCGCAACTCCTCCTCACCACACCGGCCGAAGATGAGCGCTTCATCGACCCGGATGGGATCGATATCGAAGGTTATTGCTGGGACGATCGTGGTATCGACGCACTGAGCTTTTCGCTCTACGACCGGAAACGCGGTGAGGAGATCTCGGGCGATCAAGCGATCAATGTGGCCGCGCTCGGGCCAAATAACGGGAAATGGTCGCATCGCTGGCATTTTGCGCGCGAGAAAGGTGATGTCGATCTGCAGCTCATCGTCAATGCGCGTGACATCGTCGGGTACGAGACGAGAGCGATCTGCAATTTCTCGATCTGCTGGAACGACGCACCGACCATTACCATCACCGACCCGGCGCCAGGCGAGACCATCGGGACCGATCGCGCCAGTGTCACCATCGCTGGGACGGTCAGCGACGACCTCGGGATGGATCGCGTCGAGGTGCGCGTGCGCCAGGACAATACCACGATATGGTTCTACGAGTTGGCAGATCCGTTCCGAACCACAGGTCCGACGGATGCCTCCCGATCTCAGTGGAGCTGTGAATGGCCGGTCCAGATCGCACATCCAGGGAATGTTACGATCATCGTTCGCGCATTCGATCGCTACGGGCTGAAGGACGAGCGCCAGATAGCCGTGGCACTGGTCGAGCCCACGCCTTCGCTCGGGCCAGATGACGAGACGCGCGAAAATGACGACGCGGGCAAGGAGCGCTGGTCGCCCGAGCCCGGTTCAGATGAAAACGAGGACGACGATCGCGACGCGGCGTCATGGTTGGGCGACGAGTTCGACGCAAAATTGATCGCGGTCATTCTTGCATGCATCGCCGTCGCGTGTCTTCTTCTCGTCGTACTCGTCCACCCACCGGGTGGGCGGCGGCGACCGCAGCGGCCGCCACGACCGACGCGCACTCCCCGTCCCGGGCCGCCGCACAAGCGGCGTGGACCGTCCCAACCCTCACCTCGCCCGCCCAGCCGTGAGCGCGTTGATAAGCGAAACGCTCCCAAACGGTCATAGCCCTCTATTCTCGCGCCGATGTGAGGTTAGGTTTAAATATTAAAAAAAATATGTGGCATGAAAATTCATCGTTGGGGTTTACATGGTTTTAAAATCGATCATGAAGGACGCATTAGGAAGAGCCGATGCTCAACCAGCACCTTCTCAGAGCGCACCGCCAGAGGGTGCGCCAACGCAACCGCCGGCCGAGAGTGGCGAAGACGAGGAACTACGCCGCGTACTCGCCGGTCTGAAGACGAATATCAAGATTTTCGGTTGTGGTGGTGCGGGGTGCAACACGATCAATCGGATTGTTGAAGAAGGGATCATTGGAGCAGATTTATTCGCACTCAATAGCGATGCGCAGCATCTCCTTCACATCCATGCTCCTCACAAGATTCTCATTGGGCGCAGGACCACCCGCGGCCTCGGTGCCGGTGCACGGCCGGAGATCGGCCAGGAAGCCGCGCTCGAGAACGAAGAGGAGCTGGTCCAATCGATCCAAGGCGCCGACATGGTCTTCGTCACCGCAGGCATGGGTGGCGGGACAGGGACGGGTTCTGCCCCGATCGTCGCACGCCTCGCCAAGGAGATGGGAGCCCTCTCCATCGCGATCGTCACGCGCCCGTTCAAGGGCGAAGGGGTCGCTCGGCAACAGAACGCAGATTTCGGTATCGATCGGTTGACGGAGGTCAGCGACACCGCAATCGTCATCCCCAACGATAAACTGCTCGATATCGTTCCGCGCCTCCCGCTGAACGCCGCGTTCAAGGTCGCAGACGAGATATTGATGCGTTCGATCAAAGGTATCACCGAGATGATCACCAAGGTCGGGCTCGTCAATCTCGATTTCGCCGATCTGAAAACGATCATGAAAGGCGGCGGCGTTGCGATGATCGGGCTCGGTGAAGCGGTAGACAGCCCGGACAACGCGACCGAAGCGGTGAACGAAGCGATCAACTCACCTCTCCTCGAGGTCGATATCAGCCACGCCAACGGGGCACTGGTCAGTGTGACCGGCGGCGAGGATATGACGGTGACCGATGCGGAGAAGGTGGCCGAGATCGTCCACAGCCGTATCAACCCGAACGCGCGGATCATCTGGGGTGCACAGATCGATTCCTCCATGAGCCATACGATCCGTGTGATGCTCGTGGTCACCGGTGTGCAATCGAAGCAGATCCGTGGCCGGCAGGTGGGACGGACCACCGGCAAGCGGCTCGGGATCGATTTCATCCGCTGAGCGCTACTCGACGCTCTGATCCAAGCACCAATACCATCGTCACGCCGGCCAGTATGCTCTATACTGTGTCCGGCGTACTCTTTTTTTTCTTTTTCTCTCTCCCAGCGTTCTTTTTCCCCATTCTTGGTCTCGAGCTTCGAGCTGATCGGCAGCAGTAGTGGAGCTTCAGCTTTCATCTCACTCAAACAACGAAAATGGAGAAAACGGACGGGTGCGGGCCCATCCACTGCGACTGACGACAAAAACAAAAGAGCATGGCTGGATCATCTGATCTGAGATCTGAGGTGCGCGCAGAAAAGCATTGGAGGTGGTGGGGCGCCGCCTATTATTCTCAAGCGACGTCCCGTCACCCGGTTCGGAAGGGATACAATAGCAATTTTCCAGAATTCCGGTTGATCCGGTTGAGAGAGGGTTGGAGCGATTCCAAGAGTCCTCAGTGGGAAATATCTATAGAGCGTCCCCCCCTCAATTGCGGGGGCGGCGCTAGTTTTCCAACCCTCCAGTGGCTCTCTTAGATCTCGTCCTTGACCTTGAATTTGATATCGCCGTATTCGTCGGTGGTCGACTCGATGGCGAGGGTATGGTTTCCGATATCGAGCCCGCCGTCGTACTCGACCCAGACCTTTCGCTCCTCTTGCAGTGCGAGTGTGATGTCCATCCCCTTCTCCTCGACCTCCTCCATACTGATCTTCTCGTCGTCTTCGAAGATATAGATATCCTCCGGATCGATCGTTTCGCCATCGACGGTGAGCGTCACCGGTTTCGTGAGCGTCGCTTCCGCCAGCACATTCTTGATCTTGAACCAGAACCCGTCGTCGTCGGTGTCCAAGCTCCGTTTCACATACAGTTTTTTTAGGAGAAATCCCGGTACTTTCGGCATGATCTCATCTCGCAAAATCGGTCTGTTCCAGAATGGTCGCGGGTGACGCAACCGCCATGGTTGTACATAAG
>CAZSUE010000475.1:0-1470 GCA_964609045.1 uncultured archaeon
GTCCTCGTCATATTCATACTCGTACTCTTACTCGTACCCGTCCTGGTCCTCGTATTCGAATTCTTCGTCGAATCCATAGTCATGGCCAAAATCGTGAGGAGCGGAACCACTCCCTCGCGGGGGTTGCTCTCTCGCACCCGTGGGTAACGCCTCGCCGCGGCCCGGCGGCAGCCGGAGGAGACCACCACCAACGCCGCCGCCACTGCCACCCGCCATGGGGAGCGCGTAGAGCGCACGCGTTTCGGTGAACGCATATGTGCCGGGTACGGTGCGGTACCTCCCCGCACTGGAGTGGACGCTCCCGCCCGCTACGGTCTCCCCTTTCACTTTCTTTCGCATCGACGACTGCGGCTGCTGGGTTGACGGGTGCGGGCCATGCCTCGCACGCGCGCCGCTACCGCCGCCGCCGCTACCGCCGCTACCGCCGCTCGGCGGCGTACCGTCCTCGCCACGCCGCTCCGGGTCGTAGGTCTCATCGTAGCATGCCGCGCCCAGTGGGCACTCTTCGCAGTACGGATTTCGCGGTTCATAGGTCCCGAAGCAGTCCCTGACCCGTGTGCGTTTTCGGCGGATGACGAGGATGGCCGCGATCAATGCACCGACGGCGCCGATGATGAGCCAGACCCACCAATTTTCGGAACCTGCCGCGCTCGTTGCGTCTCCGTCCTCTTGCGTGGTCACCGAAGCGGTGGTGAACGACCAGCTTCGCTCGAGCGTGCTCCCATATTCATCTGTTCCCGCGAGCGTGAGCATGTAGCGCGTTGCTGGCGCGAGCGTTTCATCGGGCCGGATCCGAAGCTGCGATGCAGTGGTGGTACCCGCGGGCTCGACCGCTGTCCAGTTGAGCGGCGTACCCTCGTTGGTGGTGAATGTGATGGCGAGCGTTTCGGGGTTGATGGCGCGGCTGAAGCGGCAGTATATCTCCGAATCCGTGCCCACCGCGGTTGCGTTCGGTGCGGGCTGCAGCGTCTGGAGTGTCAGCGGTGCATAGGTGGAGAACGACCAACGGTAGGTCGCGAGCGCATTTTCCGCTCGGTCCTCGCCGGAAAGCGTGGCAGTGTAGCGCACGCCCCAGTCGAGCGGACGGTCGGGGGTGAAGAACGCAGTACGGTTCTCACTATGGTAGTGTACGCCCGTTGTGATCGTATCGCTGTCGGACGCTAGAGAGAGGGTGATTGTCCGGCCACTCATCGGCTCGTTGAAGCTCGCCGCGATAGAGGTATCCGCGCCACCGGGCACCGTGGCCTCGTGCGCGGGGCGATGGTCAATGACACGCGGCGGATCTAGATCTTGCGGCGCGTCCTCCATGGTGGTGAACCGCCAGCCGTATTCGGCCTCGTTGCCCGCACCGTCGAGGGCGCGCAAATGGATGCGGTGCGTCTGCGCCGGCTCCAATGGCGTGCGGGGCTGCACCGTGACGATGTTTTGCTCCTCGTCGTAGGATGCATCGATGGCGATGTTCGCACCGTT
>CAZSUE010000475.1:1480-1905 GCA_964609045.1 uncultured archaeon
GCACCGTTGAGCACGCGGATGAGCCGCACCTCGCAGTGCGGCCAGTCGAGCGTTTCGTCGAACTGGACGGTGATCGTCGGCTCCAGTGCCACCGATGCGGCATCGGGCGGTGGCGCGCGCTCGATAATGGCCGGTGCAGCGATATCGCGCGGTGCCAGCACAATATCGGCGTCGGTGGTCGCACCTACCACCACCGTCACTGCATGAACCTCCGTGGTGTGGTACCCGGTGGCGGTTGCGACGATGTCGTAATCGGTGGGTGCGAGCCCTTCGATGCGGTAGGAGCCGTTATTCGCACTCAGCGCCACGGCGGTGACCGCGCTGCTGCCGTTCACCCGCGCCTCGACGGTGACGCGCCCGACGCTGGCGCCAGTATCTGCATCGTGCACCGTCCCGGTTATCGACCCAGTGGTGGGCCGCGGAGT
>CAZSUE010000475.1:1915-4521 GCA_964609045.1 uncultured archaeon
GAGTGAGCGCGATAGTGGGCGGTCCCACGGTCTCTCCCAGTACCACCTCGAGAGCGGTGTACTGCGTGGGGAAATACCCGCTATGGTCGATGGTGAGATCGTACGAACCGGGTGTGAGACTGATGCTGAAGCTCCCGTTCGCCGCGGTGGTCACATTCCCTCTCCACGCGCCCGTACTGTTGCGATGGACGCCGACGACGGCGCCAATGATGGGCGAAGCGGTCACTGCATCAGCTACCGCCCCCACGATCTTCCCGGTGGTAGGGAGCGGGGAGAGGGCGATATCCACCGTGGCCACGGTGCCGGTCGTGACCTCCACCGGCCCCTCCTGCGCCGGTTCGTAGCCCGCGGCGCTGACCGCCACCATATAACCGCCCGCAAGAATGGCGAGGGCGGAAAACGCGCCGTCCGCGTCGGTGACCATCTCTGCCACGACCAACCCACTCGTTGCGAAGATGATCGTGATATTGGCCGCCGGCACCGCATCACCCGCGCGGTCGTGTACCGTTCCCTCGATACCGGTAGCGTTGGATGCGTACAGGATAACGAGGTCCACTGTCGCCGTGGGCGTATCGGGGGTGAGGGTCACATTGACCGACGCGGAACGGATACCGTTCTTGCTCGCCGTCACCGTATAGGTTGTATTATCCGCATGCAGCCCGTCGACGCTATACGCGCCGCCCGCGCCGGTGGTCCCGCTGGCGACGATGCTCTCCGTGGAGGGGTCGAACACCGTCACCGTCGCGTTGGGGACCGCCGTTGCGTTCTCGTCCGTCACCGTTCCATCGATACTGCCGGGGAGGGTCAGCGGTTGCAGGGTCAGTTCGATCTCCGTGACCGCCGCGGGCTGGACGGTGACATTGGGCTCCGTAGTCGCACGGTACCCGCTTGCGACGATTTGGACGCTATAGACGCCCGGCGCCATGGTGGCGACCCGATACGAACCGTTCGCCGCGGTCGTCCCCGTTGCCACCGTCCCCGTTTGGTTGGCAACGACCACGGTGGCGCCCGCAAGCGATGCACCGCCTTCCGCGCTCACCAGCACCCACAGCGTACCGGGCAGCGGCGAGAGGACGAGGTCGACGCCGGTGAGCGTCTCGTTCACTTCGAGCGCGACCTCACTCGTCGTGGGTTGATACCCGTCGGCCAATGCCGTGATCGTGTAGCTGCCCGCGGTGAGCGGGTCGAGCGTATAGCTCCCGTCCGGACCGGTGTTGTCTGTTTCGACCACCGTACCGTTCGTAGTAGCGGTCACCGTCGCACCCTCGATGGGCACGCCGCCACTGCCGAGAACC
This sequence comes from uncultured archaeon, assembly GCA_964609045.1. GTDB lineage: Archaea > Thermoplasmatota > Penumbrarchaeia > CAZSUE01 > CAZSUE01 > CAZSUE01. The sequence continues at coordinate 3,211 of CAZSUE010000475.1, forward strand.
GTTCCGCCGACCGCGCCCGGGAGCGGATCGATAGTGAGGTCGTAGCCCTCCAGCACCGCACCCGCTTCGATGGTCACCGCACGCGTTGCAGTGCTATAACCCGGTGCGTCCGCAGCGAGGATATAATCCGCTGGCATGAGCGGGGTGAGCGAGTAGTTGCCCCTGGCGTCGGTGGTTGTCGCCGCCGCAGCGGTCCCGTTGGCCGCATAGCGCGCGGCGATATTTGCGTCACCCACAGCCGCTCCAGTACTCCGTACGACCCGCCCCGATACTTGCCCATGATCGGGGTCGAGCGCGAGGTCGATGCCACTGACCGCGGTGGTATCGTTCAGCGTCAGATCGCGATAGTACGCAAAACCGTAATGCTCCTTCGTCGCAGTGATCACATAGGTGGCGGCGGCCAGCCCGGAAAACGTGTACGCGCCGTTCGGGGCGCTGGTCGTATTTGCACAGATCGTACTGTTCGAATCGTAATAGATCGCAACGAGCGCGCCCTCGAGCGGGTCGCCGGTCCAGCTATCGACGACCGTCCCGGCGACCGATGCGCTTCCACGTCCACGTCCGCGTGTCACGCTGACCTCTTGTATTGGCGTCCCCGCTGTTGCGAGCATGGGTGCGATCGTCCCAATAATAAGTACGAGGAGGAGAGTGGGTATGACTATGGTAGAGGAAGTTGTGCGTGTATGGGTGCGGGTGTGGGCGCGGGGAAATGGCATCGAACGGCCGCAGTGGGGAGTGCGGCGGGGGCGAATACGATGTTCGCTGGCCCTGGGCACGATCACGGTACAACCTCAAAATACGGTCCGTCTCAAATGGTTATGCACTGGTTCCCGCACGGATGGAAGGTGAAGGAGATGGAGATGGAGATGGAAGGGCATCGCACAGTCGAATCGATAGGAACGACGGAGAACGGAGGGACGGACACGATCTGACAATCTTGTGGAACGGGGAGCAGTATTGATCATGGGGGCGGATCTTTCTATTGGTGGGGATCTATAGCGGTGGTCTAGACGCACGATCACGATTGCTACTCACGCACCTCATATTATATTTTGCTCCTGTGCCGGTCATTAACCCTAGCAATACCCACGCAGCGCTCGCGTACCTCCGCCCGCAGCCTTCCTGGCCTTGCGCAGCAGAGCGTGCGCGCTGAGGCATGTCTAGAGGTGCTGGCCGAGCCGCGCGTCGTTCACGGCGCGGCTCAGCAGAGCGTGTGCGCTGACGCAGCTCTATAGGTGCTGGACAGGCTGCGCGCGCAGTTCCCGAGCTGGGGCAGCAGAGCGGCGCGCTGACACAGGTATAGAAGCGCTG
>CAZSUE010000476.1:0-4520 GCA_964609045.1 uncultured archaeon
ATTAACGCTCATCTATCCCAATGGCGGCCGCGAGGATCGGTTCACGGTCTCGGTGAGCGACGGCGAGTTGACCGACCAGGCGGTCGTGAATGTCACGATCTGCCCAGTGAACGACGCGCCGACCGCATCGATCGCTGCCGCCGTTACCGTTCATCCGTTTGAACCGCTCTGGGTCACGGGGACGAGCTCATATGATCCAGATGGCACGATCGTCGATCATCGCTGGGAATTTGGTGACGGCCATAACGCTTCCGGACCGGAGACGACCCACCGCTACACCGAGGTCGGCGTTTTCACCATCACGCTCACGGTAGTCGACGACGACGGAGCCGCCGGGAACATCACGCATCTCGTTACGGTGGAGAATATGCTGCCGATCGCCGACGCGGGTGGGGATCAGACCGGTGATATCTATACCGTTTTCACCTTCGACGGGTCCGCGTCACGAGACCCCGACGGTGAGATCGTCCATTGGATATGGGACCTCGGCGACGGAACAACGATCGAGGGTGTCGGACCGACACCGATGACGCAGCATACCTATTCGATCCGCGGCAACTATACAGTTAGACTCACAATCACCGACAACGCCGGCGGGACGGCGAGCGATCGGACGAATATCACAATGGAGAACCTTCCACCACTGGCTCGTCCAGGCGTATCGAAGACGCTCATCGTGGGCGGAGGACGTGCACCGCTCGATGTCGTTCTAACGCTGGACACCTCCGCGTCCATGGGCTCTGGCGGTTTAGGGAGCGGTGCTCTCGACGAGCTCAAGCATGCGGTGATCGCGTTTGTCCGTTCGCTCGCTCCAAGCGATCGTGTGGCGATCTTCGTTTTCGACGGCCACGGCCGAGGCGGCACTCATCCGGCGCGGGCACAGGATTTCGTTACCATCGGTGCGGCCAATGTCGACGGCAGCGGTTCGAATGGGACCGCGTATACCATAGCAACGATCGAAGCGATCGAATCGAACGATCACGCACCTTGGACCTACACACCGCTGTGGGATACGATCCGTGCGGCGGCTGAATATGCGACAATGGTCGGGAACAGCTCCCATGTACCCGTAGTGGTGGCGATGACGGACGGCGAGGATACCGCCTCGAGAGAATGGTTCGCACCGGAGGCACCCTGGCCACCGTTCGATGAGGATGGGAACCAGGACGACGATTGGAGCCAAGACGGGGTGTGTAATGCGCCCGTCCCGATATTCACCGTGGCTCTCGCAGTTCCCGGCGGTGCGGAGGGTGCCACCGCTTGCGCGCTGCGGGAGGTGGCAGAAAGCTCGGGGGCGATGTTCTTCTATGGTGCGAGCGAGGACGATCTGGATGCGATCTACGATGCGGTGAGCATCGAGCTCGAGACCATGGTGAACGCGACCTTCGACGGCTCCGCGTCGTTCGATCCGGACGGGACGATCGTAGCTTATCACTGGGATTTCGGGAACGGGGTGGTCGGTAATGGTAACCGCACGACCCATCACTACGACCATAGCGGCGTCTATCGTGCCAATCTCACGGTCTGGGACGATGACGGTGCAACGGGCTCGGCCAGCCTCCTCATTACCGTGCTCGACGGGAATGTGACGGTGGAGCCCGACGACGATGACCACGACGGGGACGGGTATGCGGATCAGCTCGAGCTGAGCTTCGGCACCGACCCACTGGATAGCGGTTCGTTCCCCGTGGACCTCGATGAGGACGGAATCCCCGATGCGATGGACGTCGATCGTGACGGGGACGGGTTCGATGACGAGAGCGATCTCTTTTTCGAGGATCCGTCGGAATGGCTCGATTCGGATGCGGATGGTTTCGGGGACAATTGCGATCAGTTCCCCCTCGATCCGTACGAATGGCGCGACAGTGACGGCGACGGGATCGGCGACAACGCCGACCCCGACGATTTCAACGCCTCGCCGATCCCGGCGGTGGAGTTCTATCAGGGCTCGGACCAGCTCGACGACCAGCTCGTGATGGTACGGTTCCGGGTGGCGGGCGAGCGGTATCATACGGTCACATTCACCGTGTTCCAGGACGATATCGCGATCGAGACGGTGACGATCACGCGCATACCGGGGTCCCCTGACGAGCAATCGGAACCGCGCGACCTCCTATTTGATGCCAATGAAACCTACCTCCTCGTGATCGAATATAACGGTTCGACGCACGGTGGGACGCCGGTCTGGACGACGCTCCGGACCGATACCGAGTTCATATCGATCCATCGCGTCTATCACGCCGGCGCTGAGGAGACGGTAAGCGAGACGATCAACCTGAACGAGCATATCGCGCTGACACCAGATATCGACGGTCGGATCCTGTTCGACGCCTCGGGGTCGGTGGATATCGACGGCGAGATCGTCCATTATTATTGGGACTTCGGTGACGGCACCACCGGGATCGGGTCGCTCGTGGAGCACGAGTATGGTGCTCAGGGCATCTACAATGTCACATTGACCGTTATCGATGATTCCGATGCGGAGGCGAACGCGACGGTGCAGGTATACATCACTGCAGAATATATCGAGCCAGGGTCGGTGGCGGGTGGGCCGGAGCCCAACGAGGGCCGGGATATGACCATCGGGATCATCGCCGGCGCGATCTGCGGCGCAGTGGCCATTGCACTCATCTACTGGATCGAGTTCATCTTCGTGGCGTTGGTGACGCTGGTGACACCGCTCTACGTGCGGCTGAAAAAGAGCGAGATCCTTTCCAACGAGATCCGGGGCATGATCCGCGGGTATGTGAAGGTGCATCCCGGCGACCATTTTTCGGCGATCAAGGAGAACCTCGACCTCTCGAACGGGACCCTCGCCTATCATATGAAGGTGCTCGAACGGGAAGGGATCGTACGGTCGTATCGCGAGGGGACCTATAAGCGCTACTATCTTGCGGGGATGCCGAAACCGGTGCATACCCTCGATCATATTGCGAATATCCCCGCGATGATCCTCGATGTGATCGAGGCGGAGCCGGGCGCGTCACAGTCGGAGATCGCGCGCGAACTCGGCAAATCGCGGCAGGTGGTGCACTATCATGTGAAGGCGATGGAGGAGGAGGGGCTCATCCGGGTGCTGCGCGAGGAAAACGCGACCAAGATCTACGCGAACGCGCGAAAACGGCGTAGGAGGAGGGGGGGAGAGGCGTCGGTGTAGGGGGAGGAACGAGTGAAAAAGGTCTCTAAGAAATCGATCTTAAAAGTTAAAATTCGAAACTATAGAAAAGAGCCATAGGGAGTATGAAACAATGCTATTTAAAGGAAGCGAAAACAAAATGCGGACAGTTATAGTGGGCTTGCTTTTAGCATCATTATTCTTTGCTGGGTGTAGGACAAGTACTGAAAATGATAATGATGCCGAAGAAAATGATGAAAAACCGATCGCAATTATGCTCAGTGGGCTTGAAAAAGAGCGGGAAGACTGGGTCAAAGGCCAATGAAGGTAAAGTTGACCATCTGATTTACGATCTGTACATTTACGGGGAAAACGGGGGCTTATGGATAGATGGAACACTAACCATTAGGATATGGAATTCTACGGAGGTTGTATGTGTCCATAAACGCTCTTTTACGGAAGAAGATATTGTTCCCTGGGGATTGGGTGGGGCACAAACAGACTTCATTCATATTGAGCAGAGCGAAGTCTCATGTCCAATCTTAGACACGAAACGATACTTCGCATCGTACCTTACCGTTGAGGGTGAAGTGCTCTATGAGGAGAATTCAGACGGTAATATAAAGGAAGGCACTATTTGGTGGGGTCCCATGGTTTAATAGAATCTGCAGACGCTGTAATTGGGCTATTGGGGCGAAAGGTTAGGATGGGTGCCATATGCGGAAAGTATTAATGATAGCGCTAGCTGCCGCGTTTATATGGTTGATTGTGACACCTGGGATAGTAACAGCAGAGTGTATCCATAAGCAACATAAAAGGAATTTCGATCTCGACGGATATGGCGGAGTGGGGTTTGGTGAGTGCGTCAATGGCCCTGAACTCGAATTGAAAGAAGGCGATGAGATTAGAGTTGAATGGTCTGCTGACGATGTTCTTGAATATGCGATTTGGCCTGATGATGATTGTGAAAATCTTCTCGCTCACCAACATTCCGCTTATCCGGAGAGGACCGAATCCTATGATTATGAAGTATATGTGGACGGGAAGTATACGATAATGATAGTTAACCCAAATCTCTACACAGTACATGTCAACTCATACAGTATTGAGGTGCATAGGCCATCTGAAAGTAGTTCGTGGGAGATAATAGGTAGCGGTATCGACCAAATGTCAAAATATGCACTTTCCACTAAGCTTGCTTCTAGGGATTCTTAAGGTAAAGGGATCAATACTGGCGAAACCATGCAATGAAGCCCAACTTTGTTCCGACCCAAACACTGAACAACTCACATATACCCTCACCAGGTTCTCAGCGCTCAAGGACGACGAGACCGGAGCAACAATGAGTTGGGCAATATCAAATATTCTCCCGTATTCTGACAGCAAACCAATTTTCTTGTACAAT
>CAZSUE010000477.1:0-4513 GCA_964609045.1 uncultured archaeon
AGCGGTGTGCGGGGAGCGGGGAGCGGTTAGCGGTATGCGGGGTGCGGGGAGCGGTGTGCGGGGAGCGGTATGCGGTGTGCGCTGACGCAGGTATAGAAGCGCTGGCATGTACGGGTCGGTTGACGGGTCGAGACCAAGATATGTCCATTGAGCTTCCGGGCATCAGATTTGTGCTCGTCACCATTATCGACACCATCCCTCTCGCGATCAGTCCCTCTCGCGAACAGCGTTCGTTGGATCCTTTGGGCGCCCAAGCAGTTGGGCCAGTGCTCCGGTGCTTTAGGGTGCCTCTGGCTCATGCCTCGTCTGGTAGCTTTCGCATTGCATGTGACGACTGGCGGTGAACACGAAATTTTTTTAACAATGTGAACGATACGCCGCACTGCCAACCTGCAACGGCAAGATCTCGCTCTCACCACCTTATTATTGCAGTCAAGTGATCACATGCTCGAAATAACGAACCTCACCGCATCGATCGGCGGGAAAACGATCTTGAGAGATGTCGACCTGACCATCCCCGATCATGAGGTGCATGTCCTCTTCGGCCCGAACGGGTCGGGGAAGACGACATTGATGCGCGCCATCATGGGCTTCCCCGAGATCGATATCGACGATGGAACCATCGTCTTCAACGGCACCGACATCACCGATCGTACCATCGACGAGCGCGCACGGCTCGGGCTCGGCATCTCGCTGCAGCGCCCGCCAACGATCCGCGGGGTAAAGACGCGCCAGCTCACCGATCTCCTCAGCGACGACGGCGAGGACATCGAGGCGCTGGCGGAGGAACTGCAGATGGTCGATTTCCTCGACCGTAATATCAACGAGGGGTTCTCGGGCGGCGAGATCAAGCGCGCGGAGCTGCTCCAGCTCTTCGCTCAGCGGCCGAAGTTCATCCTCCTCGACGAGCCCGAATCCGGGGTCGATCTCGAGGCGATGCAGGTGATCGGGACGATGACGAACAAACTCCTCAACCGCGACCCCCCTTGCCCGGGCCCGGAAAAAAAGAAATGTCTCTCCGGGCTGATCATCACCCATACCGGCGGCATTCTCCAACACGTGCCGGCGGATTGGGGCCATGTGATGTGCGACGGGCGGCTGTACTGCACCAAACGCCCGTACAAGATCTTGAACATCGTGAAGGAACAGGGGTATGAGGCCTGTATCACGTGCGATCTGGAGGAGGAATAGCTATGGTCGAGTGGAACAAGCGAGCAAAAGAAGCCAAGAACAAACCGTCCGCGCTGGGGCGCGATATCGATATCGAAGCGTACCGCGCAGAGGGGCGCTCTCCGGGCGCGATGGACGACCTCAGCGAGCTGGAGGGCGCACAACGCGATGCGTTGGAAGATGTGGGCATCGATGTCGAGGACACTACGGAACGCACCAGCGGCAGCTTCCTGCAGGTCGATCACGAGAACTGTCTTGCGCGGGCGACGGATCCGAATGTGGAAGTGCTCGACATCCGTAGTGCTTTAGAGAAATACGACTGGCTCGACGATTATTGGTGGCGCGCAGTCAAGATCGATACGGATAAATACACTGCGCATAGCGAGCTGGCCCTCGGCGGCGGCTATTTCGTGCATGTGAAGGCGGGCGCAACGGTGGAGATGCCGCTGCAGACCTGTTTGCTGCTCAACGAGGACGATGTAGCGCAGACCGTGCACAATATCGTCATCATCGAAGAGGGTGCGTCGGTGCGGCTCTTTACCGGCTGCGCCACCGGCGCGGGGGTCAAGCGCGGCCTCCATATCGGTGTGAGCGAGTTCTACGTCAAAAAGGACGCACGGCTCACCTTTACCATGGTGCATAACTGGTCGGACAACCTCGCGGTGCGACCGCGGTCGGTGGCGCTCGTCGACGAGGGCGGATACTATGTCTCGAACTATATCGCCATGCGCCCGGTGGAGACGCTGCAGGCGTACCCGACGGTCTATCTCAAATCGGGCGCCACCGCGAAGCTCAATAGCGTGATGTACGCGCATCCGGGGTCGGAGATGGATGTGGGCGGTCGCGTGGTCCTCGAGGGCGCCGACGCCACGGCGGAGGTGATCTCGCGGGCGGTGACCGCCGGTGGGAAGATCATCGCCCGCGGGCACCTTCTCGGGAAGGTCGCCGGCATCAAGGCGCATCTCGAATGTAGCGGGTTGATCCTCGAAGAGGGAGGGCATATCCACGCCATCCCGGAACTGGAGGCGACGGACCTGGACCTCGATATGAGCCACGAGGCGGCGGTGGGCAAGATCGCGCAGGACGAGATCAATTACCTCCGTGCCCGTGGTCTGAGCGAGGAGGACGCCACCTCGCTCATCGTGCGCGGGTTCCTCGATATCGAGATGGAGGATGTCAAGAGCGAGTTGAAGAACGAGATCGACCGCTTATTCGCCGGGGACGAAGGATTCTAGCGAGGAACCAGACAGCTAGATCCTCACACTCCTAATCTACTGCGACGGCCGTTGACCCTAATTCCATCGCTCCAGTAGCAGGTGAATCAAAGGTCGGTTCGCGTCCCTAACCATTGGTGGGTGGGGGCGGCTCCAGTCTCCATATTCCCAACTCCCCGTCCCCCCGTCGCGCCACTTTTCGCTTCGCTCGGAGCCATCGTCCGGCAACAAGTGTGTCCCCGTCCCCCCCGTCGCGCCACTTTTCGCTTCGCTCGGAGCCAGCGTTCGGCAACAAGTGTGTCGCCGGATCCCCCGCCGCGCCATTCCCGTTCCCCCGTTCCCCAAACCCTTCCTTAGGGCTGGACATAATAGTATTCGCCCTTCGCCTTCTGCTCGCGGTCCTTCCGTGAATGCGGTTTATTGATCCGCGGTCGTTGTGTCTCCACATCGCGTCGGAAGGTGATGCCGACATCCTCGAGGAACATGTTCATCCCGGTGCGCAGGTCGTATGGACCCTCGGCCGTCCCGCGCCTCCCCGGCTCGCCGGAAAAGACCATGATCGTGTCGCTGATCATGTCGAGGAAATAGATGTCGTGGTCCACGATGAGTGCGCTCTTGCCCTTCTTTTCGATCACGCGTCGGATCGTTTTCGCCGTCTCCATCCGCTGGTTGGAATCGAGGTACGCCGACGGCTCGTCCATGAGGTAGATGTCCGCTTCCTGCGTGAGCCCGAGCGCGATGGCCACGCGCTGGAGTTCGCCGCCGGAGAGGTTCGGCAGCGCGGTCTCGTAGAGCCGCTTGAGATGGAGCGGTCGCTCGATCTCGCTTTGGAAATAACCGGACTCGAACACGCCGCCGAGCGTGGTATAGAACAGTTCGCGGACCGTGCCGTCGAACTCGGGCTTGATATACTGCGGCTTGTAGCTCACCGTGATATCGCCCTGGACCACGCCCTTCGTCGGCTCCACCACCCCCGCCAACATCTTGACGAAGGTCGTCTTCCCGATGGCGTTGGGCCCCACCACGCCGACCACTTCGCCTTCGTGGATGATCCCCGGCTCGGTGGTGAGCGTGAACTGGTCGTACTCCTTCTTGAGCGGGTTGAACAGGAGCAGCATCTCGGTCTCCCAGTCCATCCGCGGCGGGCGCACCTCGAAGGTGATCGGCTGCGGCCGAACGCGGATATTCTCCTCCTTGAAATAGCCGGAGAGGTAGGTGTTGATCGCCTGGCGCACGCCGCGCGGGTGGGCGACCACGCCGTATGCGCCTTCGGTCCCGTAGGTGAGATAGACATTGTCGGCGAGGAAATCGAGGACGGCGATATCGTGTTCGATCACCATCACCTGCTTTTTTTCCGCCAGCCTCCGGATCACGCGGGCCACATTCATCCGCTGATAGATATCGAGGTACGATGACGGCTCGTCGAAGAAGTAGATATCCGCGTTCTTGAGCATGGTGGCGGCGATGGCGACGCGCTGGAGTTCGCCGCCGGAGAGTTCGCCGATGTCGTGGTCCAATGTATGACCCAGTTCGAGCTCGCGGACGGTCGCTTCGAGCCGGTCGCCGCTCCCCACCGACGCAAGCAGCTTATAGACCTTGCCGTCGTGCACGGCGGGGAGCTTGTCCACATATTGTGGTTTATAGGCGGTGACGATCTCGTCGTTGGCCACCTTCTCGAGATAGTTATGCATCTCGGTACCGGCGAAATGCTCCAGTGCCGTTTCCCACGCCTCTTTGCGGTCGAAATCGCCGAAGTTCGGGACCAGTTGCCCGGCGAGGATACGGATCGCGGTGGTCTTGCCGATGCCGTTGGGGCCGAGGATACCCACCACCTGTCCGCTCTGCGGCGTGGGGAGCCGAAAGAGCCGGAACCCGTTCTCACCGAACTGGTGGATGAGGTCGGTATCGAGCTCCTCAGGCAGCCCGATGATATGGATCGCGTCGAACGGGCATTTATTGATACAGATCCCACACCCGACGCAGAGTTTTTCGTCGATCCGCGCCTTTTTCTTCTCGTCGAGCCAGACCACATCCTCGCCCATTCGGTTCCGCGGACAGAACTTGATACATTCGTGGGCGCACTTGCGGGACTGGCAGTGATCACGGAGAACAACAGCTATTCGCATCGA
>CAZSUE010000478.1:0-2207 GCA_964609045.1 uncultured archaeon
ACGCTTCGCGCTCACCTTCCTCGCCGTCCACCCCGCCGACGCACCGCTCTCCGACGAGCCGCTCGCATGGGAACCGCTCGCATACCAGACCGCCTTTTACCATTACAACCAATTCTTCGCCATCCAGGGCGTCGACCTCGTCGTCCACTCCATCGAACCCTCGTTCGGTATCAACGGGAAAGCCGACGCGCTCCTCGTCCACGACCCGCTCACGGTCACCGTCGCGAACCGCGGCCAGGACCCCACACCCGCCGACACACCGATCACCGTCTTCCTCTTCGATAACGAACGATCCGTGGAGAGCGCCACCCTCGAAACGCCGCTCGAGGCGGGAGCGAACGCCACGCTCACCATCGACTGGCTCGTCACCGCCGGCGACCACACCCTCGCCGCCGAGATCGATCCGTTCGATACCGTCGCAGAGGCCGACGAACGTAACAATATCCATACCCAGACCATCCGATCCGTCGCCTACCCCGACCTGAGCGTTACCGCCCTCGAATATGACGGCCAACCCTTCGCAGGCAGCGAAATGACCGTTACCGCCACCGTCGACAACTCCGACCATATCGCCATCGGCGGAGAGGTCCCCGTCTACTTCTACGACAACGGCAAGCTCATCGAGTTCACCACCGTCGACAACATCCCCCAAAACGCACAGCGCACCGTGACCACCACCCTCGAGCTCACCCCTGGCCTCCACACCGTCCTCGCATCCGTCAACCAGTTCGGCGCCGTCGACGAGATCACCGACCTCAATAACCATAAACAGATCGACCTTCCCCACATCCCCGCACCCGATCTTACCGTCGACGAGGTCGAGTTCCCCGATTTCGACCCCGCAAACCACCGCATCGGCGAGCAGATCCAGTTCAACGTCACCGTCACCAACACCCGCGCGCCCTATTACGGCCGCATCCTTGTCGAATACCGCATCGACGGCGAGACCATCGGCTACTCCGAGCTCCACGGGCTGCGCACCGGCATGCGCAAACAGGTATCGCATTCCTGGACGCTGTGCGCCGGCGAGCAATTCAGGCTCGAGGTCGTCGTCGACCCGTTCGACGCCGTCGCAGAGGTCGCAGAGGACGACAATCGCTACGCCACCGATCTCCCCTACGCCTTCGCCGCAGCGGACATCGCCGTCACCGCGCTCGAATGGACCCACATCGATTCCAACGCGGACACGCTCACCGCCGGCGAACACCTCACCATCACCGCCACCATCGAAAATGTCGGCACCGAGCCCGTCACCGACCCCTTCCAAATCGCCGTCTTCGTCGACGAAGACGCCATCGCGTTGGAGACCATAGACCAACTGGAACCGCGCGAGCAGACTATCGTCACCACACCTTGGACCGTCGCCGCCGAGGCGCAGCACTTCAAGATTGTCGCGGATTCGAACGAGCGCATCGTCGAGGCCGACGAAGCGAACAATATCCGTACCAACACCCTCCTCGAGCCCGTCCAGCCGCCCGAGTTCGCCATATCCGACATCACCGTCGAGAACACCCAGCACCCCAACCACACAACGGCCACGATCACCGTCACCAACCACGGCCCCGGCCGTTACACCGGTCCGCTCTATGTGGCACTCTACTGCGACGGCCACTGGCTCGCCTATCTGAAGGGCGACCGCACCGTCGAGGACGCCCCGGTGGGCGACACTTTCACGCTCAGCGACCACTTCACCGTCCCCGCCGGCTACCATCATTTCAAAGCCATCGTCGATCCGTTCGATCAGATCGGCGAGACCGTCGAGACGAATAACGAATACACCGCGATCCTCGAGGTAACACCGTTCACGCACCACGACGCAGATAGCGATACCGATGCGCACACCACCACCGGGCCGTCCGATAACCACGAGAGTGGAACCGAAGAGCCGCGCGTGCAGCTCTACGACGGCGCCATCACCGTCGAGACCGACGATCAAACGCTCAGCCTCGCACCCGGTGCTATCACATCAACCATTCTCGAGATAGAAAACCGCTTCCATCACACCCTCGTCGTCGAAATCGCAACCGAACCATCCTCCGACATCGCGCCCTTCATAACTTCGCACACCGCCGCACGCACGCTCGAGCTCGCACCGGGCGCAACCACACCGATCGACCTCACCGTCGGCAGCACCAAGTTCGACGTCACAATTGCCGACCTCAACCAGGACGGCACGCTGGAGGTGCTTACCGCTGACGTCAGCTATA
>CAZSUE010000478.1:2217-4510 GCA_964609045.1 uncultured archaeon
CTCACCGTCGAGGTCGAGACCGCGCCCGACCACCCACTTCAGACGAGCACCGACGGCGCCATCGTCATAACCGTCGCCACACGCGGCGGGACCTACGCCGCAACGGCGAGCTGCACCGTCGATATCGATCTCGAACCCCAGCAGCAGCCGCACAACGAACCGACCCACGCAGCAGGGACCCGCGGCGGGACACGCGACGACGCGACACCACCGGAGATAACCGGGGTCACGCAGTATACATCGGTCCAGGACGGCGCGTCGTCGATACCCATCGAAGCAACCATCACCGACGACACCGCCGTCACCGACGCATACCTCGAGTGGGACGCAGCAGACGGGACCGGACCACACAATACCTCCATGTCGCTCCTCGAGCCGTTCACCTCGTACACACCGCTTTCCTATGTCTTCTACGCCGTGGACACGACCCAGAACGACGCGATATGGTACGAAATGGACGACGACGCACACGAGTACCCGCTCCCGTTCTCATTCCCTTTCGCAGGACGCGCCATCACCGCCGTCGGCATCGGCAGCAACGGCATCGTCCAGCTCCTCGAAGCGGACGAGTCCATCGACGATCCAGAGTACGACGAGATCGTCTACCAGCCAAATGTCTACGCCGACGGGACATACGCCGAGAACCCCGCAGACCTCATCTTCGTCGGCAACGGCGACCTCACCCAAGCCTATGACGGCTATGTCGCCCTCCGGCATATCGAGGACGGTGCCATGAACGCCCTCGTCATCGATTACGAGACCGAGACCGCCACCGACTGGCACGACGGGCGGATGAACTATTTCCAAGTCGCGCTCCACGCCAACGGCTCGATCCAGTTCAATATCGAACACTTCTACCGCGACGCGCTCCCATGCGGCGTCTCCATCGGCGCGCACGGCACTCAATGGATGCTCACAGACCCCGCCGACGGCAGCTCGGCTATACTCGAACCACAGCCATCAACGATGTGGGGCGGACGGATCGTTCCAACCGGCCAAAATGCCACCATCCAATATACGGTGGGCGCAAGCGACGCCGCCAGTAACCATAACTCCTCCGCCACCGAGACGGTCGATACCGACGCCCTCCCCGTCATCACCGACATCCAGTATACCCCCGCATACCCCACGCCCAACGACAGCGTCACCGTCACCGCCAATATCACCGACGCGGAGAGCGCGCCAACCGCCACACTCCATTATCGGTACGCGTTCGGCGCGTACGGGACGAAGCCGATGAACGATCTCGGGAACGGGATCTTCTCCGCCGCGCTCTCCGCACCTGCGTTCGTGAACGCGCTCTGGACCGATGACCAGCAGCTCGAGTTCTTCGTCGAAGCCAGCGACAACTTCCCCCACACCAACCGGTCGCCTGCAGAGCGGATTCCGTTCGACGCCACCGCGCCCACCGGATACGAGCCCTATACCCACAGCGACCCCGCAAGCGCGTTTATCCCGGCAACCGTCTCCCAGCATGTGCGCGACGAGAACGCGGTCATCGGTACCGTCGCATACCGGTATGGTTCCAGCGGCTCCTTTTCCGAGGCGCCACTCGACCTCGCGCCCGCACAATCCACCGGGAAGCTCCTCTATGTCGACGACGACGAGCAGACGAGCTCGTACGGGAACTTCCACACCCAGCCATATTATCGCGACGCGCTCGACGCGCTCGGCGTCGACTACCACTACCACGATGCATGGACCGAGGGGACGCCCGCGCTCGAGTCCGTCCTCCAATACCCCACCCTCCTCTGGGTCGCCGGGTCCAACGACTGGGAATCGCTCGAAGCCAACGAGCGCGCGCTCATCGAGAACTATACCGCCCACGGCGGCAACCTCTTCATGATCGGCGCCGACCTCGGAAACTATGCAAAATGGGCGAACGACCCCTGGACCCACTGGCTCGAAGACGAACTTCTTGCGAGCTATCAGTGGGAGGAATATGGTGCAAAACGCTTCGTCGGGCGCGACGGCGACCCCATCGGCGACGCGCTCGATTTCTGGGTCTACAAATACGACGGCGATAGCAACGACCGGCTCGGAGGCTATGAATATCTCTCGGTCATGGACACGCTCACCTCGGCAGAGCTCGCCATCCAGTTCCAAGATCAATATCTTAGTGCGTACGCAGGCGCACTCTACGCCGACCGACCCAGCCACCGGTTCGTCTATTACAACTTCGAACTTTCCTCCATCGGCTACCCCGCCACCCGCGAGACGCTCCTCCAGCGCGGGCTCGATTACCTCGGGCTCTACGCGTCGCATATCGTCCGTGGCGCCATACCCGCACCGG
>CAZSUE010000479.1:0-4506 GCA_964609045.1 uncultured archaeon
AGCTCTTCATTTATCTCACCAATTCTTCACCTTAGTTCACCAATTAAGGTCTCGCCCCATGGTGTTTATCGTAGGATTTCGCATGAATGAATGAATGAATGAACAAATGAAGCGTCCCATGGGTCGGTGGTCGTTGCAAGCGTTTTTCCAATCGGTCCTCGTTACTTTCGATCTATGACCGGCCCAGTTTTCGGCACGCGAAACGCGCGCCTGCGCCGTGGATGCAACGCCGTTATCTTCCACCCGAAATCGCTTTGTGGAGGAAAGACCGATGCTGTTGGAGCGATGGATTCCGATGAGGAACAAAGCCGGGGTTTCCACTTGAAATGAAGGGGTGTTTGAACGAGCCAGACATCTCAGCACGATTATGGGTGGAAGGAAAAATACAAGTACTCTTGGTCGATACTGTAGACTATAACATCGTCGGCTACGGTTCGCACCGTAACTCACCATCAATTCCACCATAAAATAGGGCGAGAGGCTGCGTAACCATCTATTGGGGCAGGAGCGTACCCGCGGCTGCGGACCGGTTCGACCTTGTTGATACATGTTCGACCACTTCGACCATCGATCCCGATGTGGTTGCTATGACACTACTCATTTAGCCATAGGTATTTGCGGAAACGGTTCGTTCGGGCTTTTTTTCGCGAACATCGATTGCGAGAAGGGCGAGACTCGACGGAAGCAGTTGGCAGTTACTCGAGGTGCGCCTTTCGAACACCATCCGGTACGACGAGGTATCGCAACTCCCGTGGGGGGAGGAGCACTAATGGACGACAATGGCATATTCGACGACCTACTCCAGGCGAAACCGCTCTTCAAGAACCGCGAAGTACTCCGGCTCTCATACACACCGGAACGCTTGCCACATCGCAAAGCACAGATCAACCATCTTGCGAGCGTTCTCGTTGCCGCACTGCGCGGGGAAACCCCCTCGAACGTTTTCATCTACGGGAAGACGGGGACGGGCAAGACCGCGGTGGCGAATTTCGTGGGAAAAGAACTCGAGAAGAAAGCGAAGGAGTTGGAACGCAGCGCCTCCTATATCTATATCAACTGCCAGCATGTGGACACCCAGTATCGCGTTCTCACCCATATCGCCAATTATTTTACGAAGCGTTGGTCCGATCGTCTCCCGTTGACCGGGTGGCCCACCGACGAGGTCTACTCGAAGCTGATCGAATATATCGATAACACCGGCGGCGTGACCACCATCGTGCTCGACGAGATCGACAAGCTCGTATCGAAGAGCGGTGACGACCTCCTCTATAACCTTTCGCGGATCAACGAAGATTTGCATGAGGGGCGGGTGAGCATCATCGGCATCTCGAACGACCTCAAGTTCACCGAGTTCCTCGATGCGCGGGTGAAGAGCTCGCTGGGCGAAGAGGAGCTGATCTTTCCGCCCTATAATGCGGAGCAGCTCTGCGATATCCTCCAGGACCGCGCGAAGCTCGCGTTCCACCCCGGCATCCTCGATCATTCGGTGGTGCGGTTCTGCGCCGCGCTGGCCGCACAGGAACACGGCGATGCGCGTCGCGCGCTCGACCTCCTCCGCGTCTCCGCCGACCTCGCCGAACGCGACGGTGTGCAGAAGATCGAGGAGAAATACGTGCGCGCCGCGCAGAACAAGATCGAGCTGGACCGAGTCTCGGAAGTGATCCGCACGCTCCCACCGCAGTCGCAGCTCGTCCTCATCGGCATCATGCTCAACGAGGAAAGCGGCAAGGTGAAGCTGACCACGGGTGAGGTCTACGACTCCTATCGCGAGCTGGCGAAGGTCATGGACATGAATGTGCTGACGCAGCGCCGTGTCACCGACCTCATTTCCGAGCTCGATATGCTCGGCATCATCAATGCGCGGCTCATCTCGAAGGGTCGCTACGGCCGCACTCGCGAGATCGAACTCTCGGTATCACGTTATAATGTTAAACGCGTCATCCGCGACGACGACCGGTTCCGGACACTGATCGATTATCGGCTAAAGATCCAATCACGATTGGTATAGTCGTGCTGCGGCGCGCCCCACGGCGGGCGACTCCCGTGAGTTTGCATCATTTTGTTCATGAGAGCGCGTTCGAACGATCATTATCGTGTGATCTCCACTTGAAATGAAGGGGTCGAAGGCGCGAGGAGCGGGGCGGTGAGTGCGCGCGGCCCGAACCGTATCCAACTGCCGCTCTCCTCTCCAAAGCACCCGATTTTGGCATGCAGAGTCGCTCTCCGAGGCGACGAAAGGTTTAAAGACCAGCCTGGATAATAGCCGACGGGGGAACGAATGAGAATCTGCTGGCATGGGCACTCATGTTTCGAGATCAGAAATCGCGTCACGGTGGTAACCGATCCTCACGACGGGCGATCGATCGGGATCAGCCCGCCACGGGCCACGGCGGACCTCGTGCTCGTAAGCCACGATCATTTCGATCATAACAAGGTCCGTGCGGTGGAGCGAAAAGGGACCAAGGTGGTGCGTGAGCCGATCGCGTTCGACTACGAAGAAATCGAGGTCCAGGGGTTCCCAAGCCACCACGACGAGGTTGAGGGTAAGAAACGTGGGGCCAATATCATCTTCCGGTTTTGTAAACAAGGTGTGACATTCCTCCATCTCGGCGATATCGGTGAGCAGCTTTCGGAGGATATGATCGAACGGATCGGACCGGTGGATATCATGTTCACGCCGGTGGGAGGCGTGTTCACCATCGACGCGAAAGCCGCCTGGAAGCTAATGGAGAAAATGGAACCCAAGGTCGTGGTGCCGATGCATTATCGCATCCGCGGGCTCTCCCTCTCGCTGGATACGGTTGACCTCTTCCTGGAGGGCGTGGAGAGGGTGGTACGCGTGGGCAACGCCATCGATTTCCAACAAGAGGACCTACCGACGAATACCGAGGTCTGGCTCTTCACGCTCTGAGCGGTGCACCTGCCCCACCCGCCGAGCGTTGATCATCGACCATCGTTCTGCAAAAGTGGATGCATTCGCATTTGGAACTGGCCAGCAATTTATTTAGTATTTAGTTCTAGCAGCGATGTGCAGAAGACGCCGTGTGGAGAATATGGTCGCGGCGGGCGGTAGGGAACGAAAAAGTCGTTGGGTAGCCGATCGTTCGATTATTCGGGACGCGAAGCTCCCGCCCGGGAAATGAAGTGAAGTGGGATGAGATGAGAAGAGAATAGATGAGATGAGGTGACGCCGTAGCGCCAGCGTCGTCCCGGCCAATTCAGTCCTCGTCCGGACTCACGCTATGATGCGCCAAGCGGCCTAATGCGATCCAACTGGATGATGCGAGGATCGGATATTTGTACCCCGCGCCCACATTTAATTTAATGACCTTATTGAGGCTCTCTTTGGCCATTTTGAAATACTGGGCCGTGGCCTCCTCGTCATCTTGATCGTACGCTTTATTCCCGAGCTGTTCGAGAAGCATCCCGCGTTTGTACCAGGCGTTGATATTTTCGGGCCCCGCCTCGACGGCTTTGTCATAATATTCGAGGGCGAGCTCCTCATTATCCACATCCAACGCCTTTTGGGCTTGCTTTAAAAGCTTATCCACCGCCTCTGAGGTCATAATCTCGATGCCGGTTATATTTATTGTAGTTTAAATATTTTTGGCCACGCGCCTTTCATCACATTGCATGAACCCTCATAATCCTAGCCAGAGACCCCCCGCGAGCGATCATGCGCTGCACCAGGGGGGCGACTTAACATATCGTTGTTTGCCATCCTACAGCCCCAACCAGACCAGGTATGAGCTAGTGGGATTATATAGTGTAATGGTGATATGTAGGACGATTTTTCCGACTCCGGCGCCTTCCCGGCGGGCCGGAACGAAATTGTGAAGTGATCCCATGAGAAGTCGACGGCGTCGCAACCGCAATGGGCAGTCGCCCTCGCGACCCATCCGCGGTCTTGGGATCATTATACAAGAGCTCCATAGTTTGGATTTTCCGATCCGCGATGAGGATGAGTTGCTTCGCCAGTTGTGGCAGTATGGCGAGATCTATCTTCACGATGTCGAGATAGACGCGTTCGCACATTTATTGCGATACCCGATCCGAACGCCGCAGATGTTGATCGACGAGCTGGAGGCTGCTCGGCGTCGCTATCGCGGCGGTGATCGCCGGCACAGGCGCTACGACCGCGCTGCGGGCGTGGCAACGAGAGAGTGGGAGGATGAGGACGAGGATGGGGATGAGGATGAGCTTGGGCATGGGGAGGAGGTGGGTGAGGTTGAGCATGAGGGCGCGGCTGCAGGTGGAGAGGATGGCGCAGGCGCTCTTAAGCAGCCCGGAACCCGCCTGCCACCCGCCGCGCGATCTGCGCTCCCAGCGATCGTGGAGGCGCCGTCGGCGGGAACTGCGCCCGCCGATGCCGAGCATAGTGGTGCAGCATCGCAGCCATCAGCATCGCCACCGCGACCTGAATTCGAACCCCAACCCGAACCACCGCAGCCACCATCGCCAGAACGCGCGGGGGGAGCGCCTGAGCACGAAGAACCGCGTAGGGAC
>CAZSUE010000480.1:0-4504 GCA_964609045.1 uncultured archaeon
CCCGCACACCGCTCCCCGCACACCGCTCCCCGCACACCGCTCCCCGCACACCGCTTACCGCTTACCGCGAACCGCACACCGCTCTTTCTTAGAGTTCGTCCCGAAAAAGATGTTGGACGCGATCCCAGATAGACGATCGAACGGTATGGGGATGGTTGTGGAACTTGAGGTCCTCGTAGGTATGCATGAGGTCGATCCGACCGGCACGGATGATATGGATCTCTTCGGGAAGGAGGTAGAGATGCCTATCCTCGTCGGGGTCCCAGTCGCCCTCCTCTCGGTTCTCGAGCCGGTCGATGATGATCGTATCGAGGACATCCTCCGTTTCCGTCAGCTCCACCACGGTCCCAACAAAGTGCGACTCGCTATCGAAGACCTCGTCCCCGTATAATGTATTATAAACGCTCTCCTTCAATCTCACCGATCCATCGGCTCCGACCGTAACGAGGTCGCGATGCAGCATGAAGTGCTCCATGAACCCCTCGCGGAGTATGAAATATCCGTCCGTATAATCGTCGATATAGCCGATCTCGATATCTTCAGGGTCCACCACCCGCTCCCCGACCAGTTCGTCCATTTCTTCAGTCATAGTACTCACCCGTTGGAACGTTCTCCTCCGCGACGGTACCCGAACCCCCTGACGAGGGTGCGCAGGAGAGAATGGTGGGACCGCCGAGATTTGAACTCGGGTCAATGCCTCCCCGAGGCACAAGGATGACCAAGCTACCCTACGGTCCCGATGTTGTTGTAGGTATGGTATGGTATGATCTCGTTTTCTATCGTATTGAAGATCGAAAGGGGTGTTCCTATTACCATCGCGACGCGAGTGCCACGCCGTCGGCGAACGACGCGGCCTCAGACCGTGCCGGTTCACCCGTATGGTTTGATATCGTCGATCAGATCGGTATGCGCGATCATCATCCGCCGACAGCAATACTTGTCGATCCCGAGCGAATCGAGCACATCTTTCGGCGACTCGCCCATTTCGACGCGCTGGCGATACGATTCAAAGGCGGAACTGACCACCTTGCCGCATGTGAAACAGCGAACTGGAATGATCATTGGTATCACCGATACGATTTCTGTCGTTTCTTGCGTGCGCCGCGCCCGAGCTGGTGCTTCGACTCTTTCCGCCGCGGATCGTTCACGAGGAGATTACGATCGAAGCGGATGTAGTGGTCGCGAAGGCTGTCGTCGTTGAAATAATCGACCAGTCCACGGGCGATCGCTGTGCGTATCGCATAGGCCTGGCCCATGATCCCGCCGCCTTTGACATTGACCTTGATATCGACTTGCTTCGCATAATCGCCGGCGAGATCGAGCGGTTCGAGGATCTTGAGCCGCGCGAGTTCCGGGGAGTGGATCTCCACGGGGCGACTGTTGATCCGCACGCGGCCGTTGCCTCGTCGGGTCCGTGCCCGTGCAATAGCGGTCTTCCGTTTGCCGCTGGAGTTAACAATTTTCATGAAATGTCACCTGATTGAACAGTAATAACGATCGTTGGGGTGAATATGAATGGATAGCTATTGTACGATCTAAAAGAGCGCGCGCCCGTCGTTTAGAACTTCGATCCCAGCGCACGTGAGATGTCGCCGAGGTACATATATTTCGTGGTACCTTCGAACGCAGCCTCGTCGATCGTTTCCACTGGATGGTCCTTCAGCTCATGTGGCACGCCGAGGTAGACCCGTAGCCGTTTAAAAGCTTTACGACCGCGCGGCTTCTGGTACGGGATCATCCCGCGCACCGAGCGCTTCAATATCCGATCGGGTCGACGCGGGTAGTGCGGGCCTTTTCGGCTGTGGATCAGTTTCTGTCGTTTCTTGTATTTTTCTAAGAGCATGCGCTTCGAGCCGGTGAGTATCGTTTTTTCCGCGTTGATCACGCGTATCTCGTCACCGTCGAGCACGCCTTTGGCCAGATGTGACGCAAGACGTCCCAGCACCATGTTCTCGGCATCGATCACTCGCATATCATCTCCCTCCATTATTTACCCATCACCCGGATATTCGTCCCGTTGGGATTCTCGTAGAGGAGGTCGCGGATGCCGACGAGCTTGCCGCCCGCCTTGGCGACCTTCGTCGCTGCGCTGCTCGAATGAGAGAACGCCGCCACGGTGAGCGGTTTCTTCAACCGCCCTGCACCGAGCAGTTTCCCGGGGATGATGATCGTTTCGTCCTTTTTCGCATGCCGCTCGAGATGCCCAACATTGATGTATGCCCAGTTCTTGCGCGATTTCTCGAGCCGTTTTGCGATGTCTCGCCAGATCGGGCTTTTATTCACCCATGAGGCTTTCCTCAGATCGCGGATCAGCGCGATGAGGACTGGATTGGTTTTCTCTACTTGTTTCAGTCTGACTCCTCCGACATCTTTTCGTTTCGTGGTTCGGTTCGGTTCGGTTCAATTCAATTTAATTCGATTCGGTCCGGTTCAATTCGGTTCGATTCGGTTCGTTTGGATCGCGATCGCACATCGATCGAAATGCGTCACCATCGGCATTCGCCACCATGGCGCGCCGATCGACAGAGCGCTCCGCGTATCCAGTATCGACCTGATACCATGCCGAGCCAGTTCTACATACGTCGATCCTTTAAATACCTTATGTGTGACACGGTGTCGTGTCCATGCGCGCCCATAATCTTTATTGCGTCCGAACGCGCTCGCAGTGATCGATCCGATGAATAGTTCCGATAGCGCTCACATCCATCGCCTACCAGTGTTGATCGCCACCCTCTCTACCGTTTTCATCCTTTTCATACCCACTCTCCTTTCCCCGTCACTGCATACATCTGCCCATGGATATGCATTTGCGACGGCTGGCAATGAGGATACGGTTGCACGAAAGCGGCGTGCGAGCGCGAAGCTCTGTGCCGACCTCGATGCGCCGCTCGAAGCGGGGCCACGAACGCTCGGTCTGATCGTCCAGTTCGTCGACGGGCCCACCGACGCGGACCGCGCACGCATCGAAGCGCTCGGGTTTGACATCGAGCGCAGCTTCACCGTCGTGCCCGCACTTTCATTGCACGGTCCGGTCTCCTCGCTGGGAGCATTGGTGCGCGATGAGCGCGTCACCTTCATCGAGCACAACGACGCGGTGGTCGCAGACATGGAGGTGGGGACGCGGGTGATCAACGCCACCGATGTCTGGTCGCGCACGCTACGTACCGCCGACAGCACCGACGCGCCCATCGACGGCGAGGGCGTCACGGTCTGCGTGGTCGATACCGGTATCGACGCCGGTCATCCAGACCTCGATCACGGTGACAAGACCCTCATGAATGTCTACGACGCCGGTGGCGGTGTCTGGCTCACCGCGGAAAATACCGACACCAACTACGGCCACGGTACCCATGTGGCGGGGACGGTGGCGGGCAATGGCGACGCCTCCGCCGGTGCACGACGCGGGGTGGCGCCCGGTGCGCACCTTATCGGGATCACCGTCTCCATCCCCGAATCGGCGACCACGCCCACCGAGGATGGCTATATCCAGGCTCTTGAATGGGTCTACGACCATTCCCGTCCAGGGGCGAACCCGTATAATATCCGCGTGGTCACCAACTCCTGGCACTCGACGGTGGGCCCGTACGACCCAGGGATGGCATTGACGCAGGTGATCGAGAAGCTGACCTTCGAGAACAATGTGATCAGCACCTGGTCGGCGGGCAACGACGGCCGCGACGACCCCAAGGGCGAGGAGGTCACCACCTCGCAACAGGGCAACACACCGGTTGCGATCATGGTCGCGGCCTACACGCGTGACGGCGACGCGGTCACCGATTTCTCCTCGCGCGGCAAGGTCGGCCTCAACCAGACCTACCCCGATATCGGCGCACCCGGGCAAAACATCTACTCCACCTCGGCACGGAGGACGGTGATCAGCGCGGGGTCCTATGCCGGCGGCAACCGTAACCCGTATTACCTCGCCATCAGCGGTACATCGATGTCCACGCCGCATGTCGCCGGGCTCGTCGCGCTTCTCTGGCAAGCGGCACCGTCGTTGCAAGTGAGCGATGTCCACGAGGATTATTCCGGCCCCGACGCAGCCGCGTGGTTCGAAGACGATCGGACCCGCATCCACGAGGTGGAGTGGCTGCTCGAGGCCGCGGCGAGACTTCGCCCCCGCGATGAGGCGCACGGGAACCTCGCCGGTGATACGAACACTACCGGCTGGGGCGGTCGCGCCATCGATTATGTCCAGGGCTACGGGCTTGTGGACGCGACGCATGCGGTGGGGCTGGCACTGACGCTGCAACACCTGCGCGAGCGCTACCCGGCGCGGACGGTGACGGTCTGGGACGCGTTGGACGCATACCGCGGCGTGTGCACCGATGCGGTCCACTGCGGTGTCTCGTTCGCCCATGCCGAATGGGTGGGAGAGTATTCGCGCTACAACGACCAAACCGGCAACCCGCTCTCGCTCGTCAACCAGACGAAGCACCTCTTCGTACCGCCGGGCGCGACACGGGCCGAAATCACGCTCTCATTCTCCACACTCGATCTCGAA
>CAZSUE010000481.1:0-4500 GCA_964609045.1 uncultured archaeon
ATATACGCTACGGGCCGATAAGTGCGTATAACTTCACCGACCCCGGCAACTATACCATCACGCTCTTCGTTACCGACGCCGCAGGTAATAATGCGAACACCTCGCGCATCGCCACGATCAACGACACGACACCACCGGTTATCACACCGCCGGAAGAGATCGAGGTCGGGCTCGGGGAGACCGCACTCCTCAACGCAAGCTATGTGACCGATAATTCCGGTGCCATCGCGAACTACACCTGGTCGTTCGTCTATAACGGCACCGTCATCCAATTGTATAACCAGACCGTCCCGTTCACATTCCACTACCCCGGTCGCTACGAGATCGACCTCGATGTGTCCGACCCCGCCGGCCTGGGGGACTCCGCCATCGTCGTCTATAATGTCACCGACGCCACACCACCGCGGTCACCCACATTCCAAACACCCGCCGTCGATGAGGATACCACATACACCTTCGACGCGAGCGACGCCATTGACGACGACGACAGCTTCCCCGCCAGCGGTAACTTCAGCTGGGAACTCACCATCGGTAATAGCACTATGACGCTGAGCGGGCTGACCGCGACCCATACCTTTTCCACCCCCGGCGAGGTCAATGTCACCCTCACGGTGATGGACGCCAGCGGCAATACGAATGAGACCAACTTCGTACTCACCGTGCGAGATACCACGCCGCCGCAACCGGTTCCGGGCCCGGACCGGAGCGTCGCCGCGGGCGAGCGATTAACCCTCAACGGTTCCGCTTCCAGCGACAACTCGCTCACCATCGCGAACTGGACCTGGACCATCACACTCGACGACCAAGCGGTGACGCGATACGGGCAGACGGTCTCCTATGTCTTCGACGAAGAGGGCGACTATAAGGCGACGCTCACCGTTCTCGACCCCGCTGGCCACGCCGCCAGTGCAAATATCACCATTACCGTCACCGCCGACGAACAGCCGCCGATGGCCGACGCAGGCGAGGACCGATCGTCGAGCTATAGACCGAGCGGGTTCGAGGTCACACTGGATGCCAGCGCCTCATACGATAATGTCGCCATCGTCGAGTATGTATGGGAGTTCGAGTACGGCGGCGAGCTGAAGCGGTTCGAGCTCTCGAACCCGCAGCGCCTGTTCAAGTTCGACTATGTAGGCAACTATTTTATCACGCTCACGGTCCGCGACGCCGCCGGCCTTACCGATACCGACTCCATGTGGGTCAATGTCTCCGGCGACGCGCCGAAGCTCCAGACCCGTGAGCCCGAAGGCACGAGCGTTTCGCCTGGCGCCACGATACGCGCGACCTTCGATACCGCCATCCAGCTCTCGGCCGCTGCCAGCGCCGAGCCGCTGCGGTTGACCGAGATGAACGCCACCGGCGCAGAATCGCTCGTCGAAGGGGATTGGTCCATCGAAGGGACCGTCTTTTCCTTTATACCCGACGAGCGGTTGGAGTACGATACGACCTATCGCGTGCGGATCAGGCCCGTGCTTCTCAATATGAACGATATCCCGTTCGGGGGCGAGAGCTGGGGGTTCACCGTGGAATCGAACGACGCGCCACAGCTTTCCGCGGCAAGCGTGGAGCCAGCCCCCGACACATCCACACCGGGAACCGAGTTCACCTTCACCGTGACCTATCACGACGAGAACGGCGACCCGGCCGAGGAAGTGGCGCTGATCATCAACGGCGAGCGGCATACCATGACGCTTGCGTCCGGGAATCCCGCCGAGGGGGCGGTCTACACCTGGACCGGCGAGGTCGATGCCGAGAAGATGGAATATGAGTTCGTTGCCTCAGACGGGGCGCGCAACGGCGACGCGACCCGCGACGCCACGGCAACAGGCAAAACCGTATCATTGGCCAGCGAGGAGGTGGATGAGGGGTTGGGCCTCTTTGCCATGCCACTCCTCCTCATCTGGATCGTCATCCCCGTCGTCGTGGTCGTACTGCTCCTCATCCTTTTCCGACGGCGAAGCGGCCAGGGCGAGCGCGAATACGAGCTCGAAGGCGCTGATGCGGGTGGCGCCGTGGCAGTCGAGACGCCGCAAACCGAGAGCCACGCGGCAGCATCATCCGCACAAACAGCGGAGGAAACCGCCACAGCTCCTGAGCCAACCCCAAAACCCCCCGCTCCTGAACCGTCGGTTGCGCCCGCACCGGAACCCCCCACCGCTCCGGCTGCACCCGCGCCGTCGGGAGCGAAATCGTTGCCGACGCCGCGCCCCGCAGGACGAAAAGCGTCCACACCCGCGCAAGCGGAGGTGGTCGCACCGGAGGACGACGATGTCGATAAAGAGATCATTCCCGTCCCCTGCGAAGGTGTATACAAGTGCTCGGTCTGCCTCGGCTACATCAAGAAAGGGTTGATGCTGGTCACATGCCCGAAATGCGGGAAGATGGCGCACGATTCCTGCGCGCGTCGCGTGGGGATGTGTGTGGTCTGCGGGCGGCCGCTGAAGGTGGCAACGGTGGAGAAGAAAGGAGAAGGGGAAGGAAAAGAGGAAGAGGAAACGGTCACCGTACCCGCGCCAAAAGAGGTGGGCGCACAACCATCGCCCGCAGATATCAGCGGTGAAACACCGCCACCGCCGCCGCCTCTCCCCGATACCGGTTCCGATGAAGATGAGTTCGGGCTCGATATGGAAGACCTCCTCAAGGAGGAGATCGACCTCGGCGACCTCAGCGGCAAGGACGATATGGAAGATTTCCTCAAGGAGCTCGAGGAGCTCTGAGCGCCGCCAGTGTCGCCGTTGCTCACACCCACCAGATCCATCCAGCGAATGCATGAACGCGAAGCCGAACGCATGCCCATGTCCACATCCCGCTGACGGCACACCGCACAAAGATCAACGCAGGTGTTTCCGGGAATTGCCGTAATCTTCATGAAGAAGGACGTGACCACGATGAAAGCTGTTGTACTTGCAGGCGGCGAAGGCACGCGCCTCCGCCCCATCACCCAGACCCGCCCGAAACCGTTGGTGACCATCGCCGGACGGTATTGTATCGACTATGTCCTCGATTCACTGGCACAGGCGAACTTCCGCGAGGTGATCGTGACCACCTCCTATATGAGCGATTACCTCATCAAGACCATCGCAGACGGGAAAGCGTTCAAGTCAAGTGTTCTCTATAGCTTCGAGGACCAACCCATCGGCACCGCCGGTGCGGTCAAGCGCGTCGCAGCGTTCCTCGACGATACATTCGTCGTGGCCAGCGGCGACATCCTCGCCGATGTCGATATCCGAGCCCTCTACGATTATCACAAGCGCAAGGGCGCATTGGCCACCATGGCGCTCAGCGAGGTTGCGAACCCACGCGAGTTCGGCATCGTCGGGCTCGATGACGAAAACCGGATCACGCGCTTCAAAGAAAAACCGAAAACGGAAGCGGAGATCTTTTCCAACCTGATCAACGCGGGCATCTATATCCTCGAGCCAGAGGTGCTCGATTATATCCCGAAAGAGACGAAGTTCGATTGGTCCAAGCAGGTCTTCCCCGCCGTGCTCGAGGACCGGGGCGCACTCTACGGCGCACCGATCGAAGGGCTCTGGATGGATATCGGCCGACCGGAGGACCTCCTCCGTGCCAATCGCGAAGTCGCCTCGCGGCGCGCGAACACGGCTGCAGCCACTGGACGAACCAAAGAACAGCTCGACGGGGTCACCATCGAGGGGACCGTCTCCCTCGGCAAATATATCACTATCGAAGCGGGGTGTACGCTCCGTGGGCATTGCTATATCGGCGATCATGCGGTGGTGGCGTCGGAGACCATCCTCGAGGACGCGTTCCTCGAAAAGAACACCACCGTGGCGCGTGAATGCGAGCTGGTCAATACTCTCCTGATGG
The DNA here is from genome assembly GCA_964609045.1 of uncultured archaeon. Classification (GTDB taxonomy): domain Archaea; phylum Thermoplasmatota; class Penumbrarchaeia; order CAZSUE01; family CAZSUE01; genus CAZSUE01. The sequence goes on from CAZSUE010000481.1 coordinate 3,835, forward strand.
AGGGGGCAAAGGTCGGAATGAAGTGCAACGTACATGACAGCATCATCGGGGAGGACTCGCGCATCAGCGCGCGGAGCACTATCGACAGCTCTGTCCTCGGTGACCGCGTCTATGTCGAAGTCGGCTCCACGCTGCAGGGCGAATCGGTGGACCGCAACTCGCTCTGGGCAGACGACCGGTCGGTCTTGCTCGACCGGCCGTGATCGGCCGTGGTCGGCCCGACGGTCGACGCTACAGCCATCTGCTACCGCGACGAGCGATCGGTCGCTCACCCTGATACGGAATAGAAATGGAGCGATTGCCAATTTTCGACCCATTTTCAGAAAAATTATCTGGATTTTACAGAACGTCTATATATCACGAAAGTTGATACGCCCGCGAAGAAAGGGCGAAATAGTATTCTTATTTACTCCTCCCTCTCATACTCTCTCTCTTTTTCATTTTGCCCTTTCTCATCTTTTTGCTTCCTCACACCGATCGCACAGCGGCCTCTCGGCGATAGAATGCGATGCAATGCAATGAAATGAAATGCGAAGCAATGCGCGCGTTCTCGCATAGCATACGCCGTTGATCCAAAAATCCGGGGGGCGGGGGTTATTCGGGCAATTCGGTTAACTCCCGCGCCCACTGGTGCGGGAGCACTGGAACAATCGTAGATTGTTCTGT
>CAZSUE010000482.1:0-4498 GCA_964609045.1 uncultured archaeon
TCACCGCTCCCCGCACCCCGCTAACCGCTAACCGCAAACCGCTCACCGCATACCGCTCACCGCTCCCCGCGCACCGCTAACCGCAAACCGCTCCCCGCACACCGCTAACCGCTAACCGCTCCCCGCACACCGCTAACCGCTCACCGCTCCCCGCACACCGCTCCCCGCACCCCGCTCCCCGCTAACCGCTAACCGCACACCGCACACCGCTAACCGCTCCCCGCACCCCGCTAACCGCACACCGCAAACCGCACACCGCACACCGCTAACCGCTAACCGCTAACCGCTCCCCGCTCCCCTCAGAACCCGTAATAGTATTCTGCAAGCTGCGCCTTCATTTTCGTGACCAGTTCGTAGGTCCCGCGCTTGGCGTGCTCGCGGTCCTTGGGATTGATGACCAACCCGTCGCCGTCGTTGGGGAACGGATCGGGCAGCCCGGAGAGCGCGTCGATCTGGGCCAGCGTCAGTCGTCCATTGGAACGGTGGTATCCGCCCTCCATGAGGATGGCCGATTTGGATCGGAGATGCTCGCGCAAAAGTGTGGCGATAGTATAGTAGCCGTCGGTGGTCAGCTGCAGCTTCGAGGTCGGTTCCTTGTAATGCGCGTCGAACCCGTTACAACCGATGATGAAGTGTGGGACGAACGCCTCGATGAGCGGGATGACGATCTCTTCGAACACATGCCGATACTCCTCGTCGCCCGCGTATTTGGGCATGGGCAAATTCACCGTATAGCCGCGACCCGCACCTTCGCCGATCTGATCGGTAAAGCCGGTATTGGGGTAGAAATCGGTGGGATCTTGATGGAGCGAGACACAGAGCACGCTAGGATCGCGATAGAAGATATCCATGGTCCCGTTCCCCGCATGTGCGTCCCAATCTATGATCATGATCCGCCGAAGGTCACCTTCCGTCTGGAGATGGCGCGCGAGGATCGCCGAGTTATTGAAGATACAGTACCCGCCAAAGCTATCCGCGGTGGCATGATGCCCGGGCGGTCTGATCAGCGCCACGGCGTATTCGGCTTTATCGTCCAATACCAGCTTCGCAGCCTTGAGCGCACCGCCTGCAGCGAGCAACGCCAGCTCGTAGGTCAACTGCGTCATATAGGTGCTATCCCCGAGGAACCCGCCGCCGCGTCGGCTATAGTTCTCGACGAACTCGAGATGCCGTTTCGTATGCACCCGGAGGATATCCTCCGGTTCTGCGGGCGGATAGTGGGAATAGAGTGTACAGTTCCGTGTAAAGACGTCGGCGCGGCCCTGGAGGAGGTTCATGATCGTCTTGATCCGTTCCGGGTTCTCCGGGCTGGCCATGGCTGAACGGTGCCCATGATGCCGATCGGAATAAAGGATCGCGATCGTTTCCGTCCCTGTCCGTTTCCCAGACCCTGACGCGTTCCTCTTTGCTGGCGGCGCCGCCGTCCGTTTCTCCGTTTGCCGCGCGCGCGATGTTTGGTGCCGCATCGCCTTCGATGCCGTATCCGACACCTCCATCCGCTCCTTGAACGCCTGGAGTTTCTTATCCAGCGATTTCGATCGCTTGAACACCACATGCCGGAGATAGCTCTTACTCTTGTCGTCCAACTTGAACCCGCGCCGCTCGACCTCCGCAAAAAGGTCGTTGAGGTGCCGCAGCGGCTCGTCGTTACGGTCGAGGAACTGCTCGATCAGCGGTGGCTCCGTGGTATACGATGTCGCTTGGCTGGGATCGAGTCCACTCGCCCCCAACGCAGCCTCGGACTGCGACTCCACGCCCGATGCGGTCGGAGTACGACCCCGCACAGCGCCGGTGACCCGTTCACCGCGTTTTGAGCTCGCATTGGCGCGAAGATCGCTCTCCAGCGCCTCCTGTGCGAACTGTTCGAGCTGGGTGAGCGCCGCCGCCTCACCCCGTCCCGCCTGCGTTTTACGATCACCCGGTTGCGGCGCGTGCGGCTCCGCACCGTCCAGCGCCGCACCGAACATCGACTCGAACGTATCGTAAAGCGTTGCAAAGACCGTCTCCTCCAGCTCCTCCTCGAGCGTGCTCCTTAGCTGCTCGTTCGACACCGCCTCGCTCAGGCCGGCCCTGACCTTGCCCGTCGACTCGTCGTCCCGCTCATCCTCGGCGGCGGTGAGGCGTCTGGCTTGGATCTCCTCGTACACCTTCTGCCCGATCTCGAGCCGGAGGATCTCCTTGGCCAGGGCGGTCTCGCCCACTGTGCCCCATATCTTGTTGTCGCGAAGCACGAGCAACCGATCGAGTGAGCGTTCGAGGAGGATCTTCGCCGCCTCACGCACATTGGTGCCGAATTCCACGGCCGGTGTAGGTCGCGAAAGATCGGCGGCGGTGAGCGTCGCATACGCGTTCTCGTCGTAGGTGGCCAATGCGCGCACGATCTCGATGGGGTCGATGATATAGAACTGCTCATCGTCGCTATAGACGGGAACCCTCTGTGGACTGGCCGCCATGCGCTGGCAGAGCGCGCGGAGCGGTAGCTCGGGCGAGACGAAAATATAATTCTTGCGCACGAGTTCACGAAGCTTCCGCACGACCGTTCACCTTTCACCTCGATGCCGCGCGGACGACTGCCGCTCACGCCCTGGCCTTGGCCCGGGCCCCGTCCGTTCCACAGTGAACGGCTGGTCGTGGCCGGGGATGACGATGTCGGCGATATCGACGATACGGCGCATACTCTCCAGCGCACGATCGGGATCGTAGTTGATCCCCGGGGGGACCCATTTGCGATAGTTATCGAGGGTGGGAAGTGCGTCGCCAGCAATGACATAGGTGCGCTCGGCGCGGACCACGACGCTCATGCTCCCGCGTGTGTGTCCGGGGGTTGAGATCAGCCGTATCCCGGCAAGTGGCTCATATCCCCCGCTGACGGCGCGGACGCGGCCAGTGGCATCGTCGCGTGCGCCCTCCGCCTCGTGCACGAGAAACATCGCCGCCGGAAAGAGTGCGTTGTTACCGGTATGGTCCGCATGAAGATGGGTATTGATCACGATATCCACATCGTCGGGGCAAAGGTCCCACTTATCGAGCCCTTCACGCACCGCCGCCGCTTCATCGGCAAGACCGGTATCCACGATGAGGATCCCGTTCTCGGTGGTAACGAGGGTGACCGTGGAGCGAGCGTCGAGGATCATGCCCGCCGCGTTCCGTTCCAATCGACCCGGTTTGATGACCGTTACCGTTCGTTCCATTACAATAGCCTCCCGCATTTCCTGCTTTCTAGCTGTGCATCAGTAACGACGTCTTTCTGTTCATATCTGCATTTCCATTTCCATTTCCGTTTCCATTTCCGTTTCCATCTCGGACGCTGCCTGAAACTGCTCCCGGTCGCACTGAGCCGTACCGTTATCAACGATCAGCGATCAGCGATCCTTACGCCGGTGTATAGACCTCCACAGTCTCGTTCATCTCGATACGCATAAAGTCTTCGGCGGCCACCGTTTTCACACCCACCGTCTTCCAGATCCAGTCCGCTTCCAGCATGGGGTTCGATTTGAGCATCTTCATCCCGAAATGGGTGAGGAGGACCAGTTCGGGGTTGATCGCGCTGGCGAGATCGGCGACATCCTCGGTGCAGAGATGGTGCGAGATACGCGCACCGCGGGGTCGGGTGGTACATACGATGAGTATCCGCGCGTTCTGGTGGACGCTTTTGAGCTCCGGTATCGGAGCGGTATCGGCGATATACGAAATATACCCCTTCGACGTCTCGATCTTGAATCCCACGGTGGACCGGTCGCTATGGCGCGATATAGTGGGGAGGATCGCGAGGTCGCGGAGTCGGAGCTTCCGGCGCGGCGTGGCGCGGATCACCTTCTTCGGCTGGCCTTTGTGATAGTTGCTCAGTGCGGGTCCGACCCCGTTCACACCGTCGATCACGCTCTTGCTTGCAAAAACGACGCCACGATGTGTCAATCCGCCCTTGGTCATCGCTTCGATGCAGACCTCGGCGTCGCCCGAGTGGTCGGGGTGACAGTGCGAGACGAGGATCAGATCGGTCTTGGTGGGATCGAGCCCCATCTTCTTCATCGAGACAAGCGCGCCGGGACCGGAATCGATGTGCATACGCAGTGAATCGACGATATAGACACCACCCGTTGCACGTTCCTGGTAGATCGTGGCAAATCGGCCACCACCAGTCCCTAAAAAAAAAAGCTCGACCATAATAACGCTAGTAAATAGCGCGGCCCCTCAATAATGTTCCGATGGAGTGAGAAGATAGGTTCTTACATCTTTGTTCATGTGAGACCATCCATACATTAGGGCACAGGAGCCAAGAAGGAAGGAGGGGGGTTCGGAATTCGTAGGACCATGTCGGTGGACTCAACCTATGGCCTTAAAAGCAGCATTGCAGTTACTTAGAGTGCGACCCTTCGCAGCCCGAACGCCTCGAGGAGCGCGTTCAGCTCATCTTTCCCAGAGTAGTAGATCCCGTGCTCGTCGAGCGCAGCCAGCGCCTCCGAGGTGAACCCCTCGACGCTCACGAACCAGCCCTGAA
>CAZSUE010000483.1:0-4484 GCA_964609045.1 uncultured archaeon
CCCGACACCACCGATCCCGACGATGTGATCCTCAATCGCTCCCTCGTCCTCGCCGAGTACCACCCTCCAGCATTCTCATCGCCACCGAACATCAGTTTCGATACGACCCCGCTCAGAACAGAGACCGGATCCAACGGCGAAACGCTCTGGATCAACGGAACGATCACCCCCACCGACAGCGAACGGGAGCTGGAGATCAAAGTGCCGATACTCAACCGCGTCACCACGCACGCAGTCCCCGGTGACCGGTTCCAGATCGAGGTCCCCTTTGCCGCACCCTCCGACAGTACCTATCGAGGGACGGATAACGGCACGCATGGGATCATCGTCTACGACCTCGCCAGCGGCCATTATGTCGTAAGGAGCGTCGTGCGGCCGAAAACGCAACCGGACCCTTCACCCGCCGAGATCGAACAACCGGGCGACGGCGACGCCTATGTTGCGAACCAAACGCTACGCTTCGTCGCCGCCAAGAACGATATTTCACCGATCCCCAAGCCCGGTTCCGCGCTCTATCCCGCGGACGAGGCGTATCTCTGGTGCCTCGACAAACCGCTCGACCAGACCGAACCGAACGACTGTATCGTCGGGCGCGTGGTCGACCGCTCGTTTTCCGACCCGGGCCGGCATAGGATCACACTCGTCCTGAACCTCGACGGCGACCTCGCCTCCGACGAGCTGGTCCTAAGCTCCGAGGAATTTTACACAGACAGCATCAATATCACCGTTATCCCCGAGCGGTTCGCGCACATCCTCGACCCGGTGGACGAAACCAGCGCCATTGTGGACGAGATGATCAATTTCACCGCCGCGCCGGTGGATGCCGCCGGGTTTACCCGCGTCGAATATCAGTGGGAGTTCGGCGACGGGACCAGCCTCGACGGGCGCGAAGTCAGCCATCGCTACGACCATCTCGGCACGAACGATGTGGTGCTCACCGTCTCGGTCACCGACAGGCGCGGCAATACGACGACCTCGCGCGCCATGCGCAGCATCGAGATCGAGCGCGAAGACGAGGTCATTCCATCGAAGATCACCGGTATCGAGCTCGTGCGGGGAGCCGATGAACAGTACGAGCTGGAGTGGGATCGCCTCACACTCCCCACCTTCGATCATTATGCGATCTATCTCAGTGCATCGCCGTTTTCCAGCGTGGACGGAATGGAACCGGTGGCCACGGTGACCGATACCCACTGGAGCGTCGATACGGCGGGATTAGAACGCGATCGTGAATACTATATTGCGGTCACGGCGGTGACGAAACGCGGTCGGGAGAACTTCGCCGTCGCGCCGGTCTCATTCACCCATCATCAAGATGTCGTATTCAACGGTCGCATCGAAGATCGAGATACGGGTAGTGGGATCGTGAACGCCCATGTCGTCCTGGCAGAAAATGACGGCGGCATCGTATACGAAACAGATACGAACGCCGAGGGCGACTACTCGCTCGTCGTACCCCTGGACCGGTTCCCCGTCCAAAGCTCGCTTCCGGATCAACGCCGTGGCGAGTTCGTGGGTACGCTGTCCCTCTCTCACCACGGCGATGCTCTCCATAAGGGTTCGATCCGGTTGTCACCCGATCAAACGCAGCTCAAGACGATCGAGGTCACCCCGACGACAACGAGATCAGGCGACGAGCAGCCCCCCTCATTCTTATTACCGCTCCTGCTCGTCGTCGTGGTCGTCATCATCGTCGTTATCATGATCGTGATCGCCATTCGGCACCGCTCCAGCACGGGCGGCGCCGTTGCGCAAGAGCCGTCTCCCTCACAAGCGCAGTCGAAGAGCCGCACGGAGCCAGGTCCGGCGTATCCAACGCGGCGCCGGCCCACTGGGTCGGTCAGCCAACGGCGCGCGAGCGAAGTCGAGGCGCATGCGCGGAGACGACCGCAGCCTCCATTTCGGTCGGCGGCATCGAAGAAGGCGCGCGGCCAAAGGGCAGAAGGCGCGCGAGCCAGCCCCACAGAGAAGACGAAGCCACCGAAAAAGGCGCCCGCAACCGCAGCAAAGGAGGAGGAAACGGGAGAAGAGGAGAAACCGCCCATCGCGGTCAAGACCGCCATCAGCTACAAAGGTGCGGCGATCATCTACAAGATCAAGATCGAGAATAATAGCGACGATTCCATCGCCGATATCCATGTCCGACCGTTCATCCCCAGCGACCTCTTTGTCGCAGACGCCGAATCGAAGCAGCTCACATTGCTGCGCAAGAAATGCGCGAAGACGGTCACCTTCACGCTACGGCCCAAGGGCGAATGCGGGAATGTCCCCATCTCTGGCTACGTTCGCTACTATAGCCATAAGACCGACGATCACGAAGAGCTCAAGATCGAGCCGCGTGAGACCGCCATCATCTGCCCGCTCCTCCATCTCGAAAAGATCGACGAGCGCACCTTCGCCAAACGGCTCGCAAAGATGCTTAAGATCGAGGAAACGATGAACGATATCCGGATACCGGCCGAGGCGCTCTTCGATATCGTCTGCGATACGATCCGCGATGTCAATATGTATATGCTGGAGCCGAAGGTCACCTCGACGCCGCAGATGTTCCGCGGCAAGGCGCGGTTCTATTGCGAGGGCGTGAAAGGGCTGCAATATGCGGTGCAAGCGGAGGTGATCGGCGGTGCCAATCGTTCCAAGCTGATCCTGCGCGCCCACGCGGACAACGAGCAGGCGCAAATCGGGTTCTACCATTGCCTCCTGGACGAGCTACAGAAACGCACCGATGTGAAGCAGTTCGTCGACGACCAGATCGTCGTCCAGCATATCGGCCAATACGTCGCCGGCGGCAAGACCACCATCAGTGACAGCGTTATCCAGCGCAGCCGGATCAAGTAGATCAGATCGGGATCTCTCTTCCCCTCTCTTTATCCCCCGTCCTCCGCCGCACGAGCGAAGATAAGGTCTTCAACCGCTGAGTAGAGCTCGTCCACCGTCACCTCGTACTTCTTCGCCATGAGCAGCGCCACCACCTCGATCTCGGTGCCTAGTTCTTCGCGTTTGCGGTTGATCTCGGCGATGACCTCCTGGCGCGAGCTGTCGGTGGCCCCCACGATCCGGTTCACGATCTGGATAAAGAGCGGGACTGGGTTCGGCCGCTGGAGCACTTTCGCCGACGGTCGAAAGCCGATGGGTACGCCTACCGATCGCGGGTCGAAGGTCGGTTCCAGTTCCGAATCTCGCTCGATGATCAGGTCCGCCTTCTTGGCGTTATTGATGATCTCGCGCGCCTCCGTGGGGCTGAACCAATGGAGGTCCATGGAGACCGCCATCTCGAGGTCGCGCCGCGACAGCGAGCGCCTCCCCTTGCGGTTGAAAAGAAATGCAATAAGCTGCTTGAGTTCGGACATAATGACCACCGAGAATTGGAGGAAGTGCACGCTATGGCTCGCAACCGCCGGCGTACCGTCGCCATCAGCTCATATCGATCTTGAATATCTCGCGCCCGTCCTTGAACACGCGCACCGACCCGGAGGTGGAGACGGTCACGGCCACCGCCTTCGTCGTCTTGGATATCGACGCACCGGCGAGATGCCGACCGCCGAGACCGCCCTGGAGGTAGATATCCCAGTTGATACCGATATAGCGCCCGGCGGCGAGCGCGGTGCCGTCCTTGTTGATCACGAACGCGCCGTCGAGCTGCGCGAACTCTTTAAAAGTCTCCCAGTTCTCTTTATCGATGATCTGGCGCACCTCGGTGGAGTGGCCCTTGAACGGGTTGACGATAAGCTGCCGCGAGTTCTTCATCACATTCTCCGAATCGCCCACCGCAAAGAGCGCGCCGATACGCTTCCCTTCGCGACCTTCGTTCGCGATCTCGAGCGCGATATTGAGGATCGCATCGAACGCGCGCACTTCGACACGGTCTTCCACCTCCACGCGCAGCGACGCGATACCGATGTCCGACGCCTCGAAAATGATGACACCGCCCACCTTGCCGGTGATGCAGCTGAGCACCTTCGCATCCATATCGATGAAATCCTCGATACATGCGTTCAAAAGGAGCTCGCGCGCCTTCGAAAGGACATTGATATTGATCTGCGGGAACTCGGCGATCTTGATGGTGTCGATGTCGAGCTCCTTCTCCTCGAGATTGTCGCGGATCGTCTTACTCGTGGTGGCGACGATCAGTTGCATATCGGGAAAGGACGCGATCAGCTCGTTGATCGTCGGCTCCTCGTCGGAGATAATATAGAGGATATCTGCGTGCGCTTCTTCTTGCAGCGCCTGGCAGGCTTCGATCAACGCGGACATCCCACGCTCCATCAAGATCGTAATATATCAACCTTTGTAATAATCGTACAGATCTCCGCCTCGCACCACATTGTTCTCGTTCCACGCTCAGCACGGAAGCCGCGATTCCCTGCTCGTCATTTTCGGGCAGCGGCGGTGTTGGCCATTATTTATTGCACGGGGTTACGACCCGAAAGCCGATGCGGCGTCGACCGAGGATCACCTGGTTCGCCTTGCGCCGTTTCCTCACG
>CAZSUE010000484.1:0-4480 GCA_964609045.1 uncultured archaeon
AAAAAGGGGGCGGAGGGGGAGGGGGGCGGTGGGGGGGCTGAGGGGGGGAGGTGGTGACCACCCGCCTCTTTTGTCTTTCTTCCTTCAGTTGGCCTATATGGCTTATCTGAGACGAGTACAGTACCCCTCCACGCATCTTGCAAATACGATGGGATCGTTGTTCCTTTCGATCGGTCATCGGCCCCGGTGGTGGGGTTGACAGTTACACTGGCCGATGCGTTCGACGAACGCAAATGTCTCGACGAAGACGAACGAGGGAGCCAGCGGCATGGCGGTGGACCTCGAGGGGAAGGAGCGGACGCCGACCATCCCCGAGCTGCCGGTGCTCAATAACGATAGTGGCCTTTGACCCAAGATGGAGGAGAACGCGCGTCAGAAACCGCTCCGAGTTGACGGCGTGAATATTATCGAAGAGAGCGAGGACCATATCCGGTACCGTACCGTCACCCCGGCCAATCATGCGAACAAGACCTCGCTGCTTTCCAGTGAGGACACTGCGTGATCTATAATCTACCAGAGGCGGGTTCGGGCGAGCGTGCGTCGACGCGGTGTATTGAGCGCCGAACCAAAGACGAAAGACCAAAGACGAAAGACCAAGGACCAATGACCAAGGACCAATGACCAAGGACCGGGGCCGAACATGGACCAGAGAGCAGATCAATACCCTACAGTTTATGGTTGCCTACCATAAGGCTTGCGGCCTTATCGTTGCCTATCGGCACATCATAGTGCGATAAACGCACCGTTTGCCACATGCAGGTCACTATTTTCTATAACGGCACCGATTTAGAGCGCCATCTATTGCTCCGGCCGGGCGCCGGGTCCTCACCCTTGATGGGAATGGCGATGGGAATGGCGTTGGAGATGGCGTTGGAGATGGCGTCATTCGTCCGCGGGGTCGTGCCCGAGCCAGTCGAACCGCTCGCCGATGTAGCCACAGACACCGCTCCGGGGCGAATTGAGGATGGGGTGGTAGGGGTCGGACATATCGGCGATACAATCCTCGAGGTGCCGCTGGCGACAGTCCTTACAGACCCACCCCGCTTCGGGTCGGCAGAAGCAACAGACGAAGGTTGCACGCTCGTGGCAATACTCACATGGTATTTCTGGCTCGATATTGCGTGCAAGGAGGGTGACCTTTTTCGACGGCGGCGGTGGGTACCAGAACCGGACGTCGAGCACGCGGAGGTCGAGTGCGGTGGTGGACCCGAGATCGTACCTATATTTGAAGCGATACCCCTCTTTCACCACCGCCTCGAGCTTCACATTCATATCGGTCTGGTAGAGGTCCGGAGAGGGTGAGATCGAATAACTGATATCGCGGATCTCGAACATGCTGAGATGACCGCAGCATTCGAGCCATATGCCACGAAGGTATCGGTCGAGTTCCTCGAGCGTTGTGGGGCCGAAGACATCGAAATGGAGCCAATAGAAGGACGATTCCGAGGCGACGACCTCGAGGTGGAAGACCATGGTCGGCGTTTCGGGCCTGCGCTTGACCGGATATTTCTGAAAATGCCGTTCCCGGCAACTGGAAAGATGTTTCGTCATCCCGCGCTTCGTGTATGTACTACCGCAGAGCCGACATTTGCCGCGGGTCGGCGGCCGACCGGCTTCGTACGAGTGATCGCTCGCGTCAACTGGATCTTGGTTCTGTGTCGCTGTCATCTTATCGCTCCCGTTCTCTTCCGGCTGCGGTCCCTTTCGCTCTCTTCGCGACGGACACAAACGCAACGACCGCGCAAGCATACGGTTCGATCTCGATCTGGGTTCGTCCACCAGCTCTCTCATCCTTTCGTACGAAGCCCGCTTGGCCGCGCGTCTCACGCGGCGCTCGCCACCTCGAAACCCTCTATCGGGCCGTTAGAACGCGATGAGTGTGTTTCATACATCTGACGTTCATACCGCCCATACCGGCCATACGCGCGCTCTTAGTCCACCCTGCTCTTGACCATCCCGATGAGCGTCTCGTTATTGCGATCGGACTTTTTGATATATACAAGCTTCCCCTCCCTTCTATGACAATAATTTCGAATCGAGAATTGACGCGATGGACAATATACGGCGTAGGCAACGGCAAAGTTCGCTCACATTCACATCCTTGAGGCGGGTGCGCATCCCTCATGTCGATCGACCGAGGCGCGCAGCGCACCGCCGGGCTTCCGGGGCAACCGCGCGTAATAATAGTTTCAGTCCGATCGTTCTCGATATGCACCGCAGAGCGCTGCTGAGCGTCGTTTTGCCCGCGTCGTGCGAATAGTTTCACTCCCCCCCCACATTGAGACATATATAGGTGGGAGTGCCATAGAAGGAGTGGAGGACAAGCGACCTGACGTCTGATCCCCACCACCATCACGACGCGGCGCATTCTCATTCTCATTCTCATGGTCATGGTCATTCTCGATCGCGCCCCCCGCCCCGCCATGGCGCCAGCGGCTCCGCCGAGCTGCAGCTTCAGACCGGTATCGACCGGCTCGATGCGCTCCTTGGCGCGTTTAGACCCGGCGCCGTCCGCGTCCTCCTCGCATGCGACCCGTTCGTCGGCGAGCTCATCGCGCGGCTCGGGGTACGCTGCGTGGTACACGCCGGCGCCGAAGCGGTCTTCATCGACGGCGGCAACACCTTCGACCCGTACGCACTTGCACAGTTCGCGCAGTGCGAGGGCGCGCCGTCGCGGGAGGTTCTCAGCCGTATCCAGGTGGCGCGCGCGTTCACTGCGCATCAGCTCTGCGCCCTCATCGAGGAGACGCTCCCGGAACTCGTTGCCGCACATCAACCCGCGCTCCTCGTGGTGGACGAGATCGTCCGGCTCTTTTACGACGACGATGTGGCGTGGAAAGAAGCGCAGAGCAGGTTCGAGCAGGCGCTGGTCGCGCTGCGCAAGCTTACCGCCGCCGAGGAGCTGATCACCCTCTTGACCGCCAGCGTCCACGATAAGAGGGGGAGCTCGGTACGCAGCCGCGCGCTCCAGCGCCTCCTTCGGAAAGCGGGTGACGGGAGGGATGGTCTGGTGCTCATCGAACCAGCGCTCACCGACGCTGGTGCGAAACGCCGCTATCGACGCCGCCATCGCTACCTCTACCGGAACCGTACCGCCCGCAACCCGTTCCGGCGCAGTAGCGGCACCTACCCGGTGAGGGTCCGCGTTGACGGCACGAGCATCGTGTATTGTCCGCTCCCGCCGGGGCAAGCGACGCTGGCGCAGTTCGGCGTGCCGTATAGCGCACAGGACGAGACCTAACGAACGAAAGAACGAATGAACGAACGAACACGAGAGGGAAAGAATGGGCAGAACCGTACCGACCTACCGAACGGTATTGGAATCGATCATCAAGGACTGGGACCGTTTCCGACGCGCGTTACGAAAATCAGAACGTGAGAGCTTCGACCGCATGATGCGCCATGCGCGCGAACACAGCGCCGCAGCGACGATGAGCGCGCGATTGAACCCTACCGAAGCGCTGTTCATGGCGGTGCTGCTCGAGCATGAACGCACATTGGAGCAGTTGCGCGACGCCACCGCCACCGCCACTGGCGTGGAGCGCGACCGCGAACCCCCCTCAACGACCGAGGATAGTGACGAGGATAGTGATGACGGAGGCCGGTGAAAACAAACGGGCGACTCGGCGTCGATCGAAAGGATGGATGTGGCAGATCGAGAACTCGGGCGTGGCCGTGCCTCTATTTATGTTTTATAGTGTAACAATTCTATTCCGACGCCTCGTTCTCGGTGGACATGATCTGGAGCCGACGTCGGAGGTTATCGAGCATGACCTTCTCGTCGCGCGTGATCTTGCCGTCGCGCCAGGCCCTTTCCAGTGCTTCGCGATAGATCTCGAGCTTGTTCGGGATATCCTCGGCCAGTTCCGCAGTGGCCTTTTCCTCGATCTTGATATGCTCCGCGTCCGAGATATTCAATAGGGTCTTGAGATCTTTCAATATCTCGTACTCGTCCTTGGAGACTACCCCGTCCGACCATGCACGACGAAGCGCCACTTCGTAGATCTCGAACCGATCCAGCTCGCTCTTTTTCGATGTCTCCTTTGCAAGCGCCCAGCGCTCGCGGGCGGATTCGAAGTTATTGGTATCGAAGAGCCCCTCCTCGGCGAGATGGCGCAGCGCCTCGAGAATGGTCACCGACGGCTGGAAGAGGTTCTGGATCGATGCGAGCTTCATTTTCTCCGTCTCGCCGGCGGCGTTGAGGAGGACCACATCCTCTGCGAGGAGCTCCTCGCGCAGCGCTTTGGAGGACCCATACCCGTCCTCGGTGAGGAAATAGACCTTCCGCCGCTGTCGCGAATCTTTCACGCGATCGGTCTTCTCGCGGACCAGCCCCTTCTTCTTGAGCCGCTTCAGCGCGCGCGGGACATGCTTCTGTTGGATATTGACCGCTAACGCGATGCCGGTCTGTGTGACGCCCAACGGTTTCTCCGCCGCTTCCTCGCACCCGACCATATCGAAGAGGTGCACGAGGATTTTC
>CAZSUE010000485.1:0-778 GCA_964609045.1 uncultured archaeon
GTTCTTATCCGTGCGGGACTTGCACCCGCTAGTATTCTGCACCATCATGGCACACCGTTCCCTCGTTCCCTCGTTCCCCCCCACCCCATCCCCGACCGAACGCTCATATACCCGGCACTGGTATTGCCCCCTCATGCCACGCCATGGTGCACGTTCGTTCTCGATCTCCAGCTGGCTTGCGTCGCTTCACAAACACGGCTTCCTCACCACTGAAGACCTGCCCGGCGAGCCCAAGCTCGAAGCGGTACAGTTCCTCCGCCCCGGGTTCCGGTTCGTGCTCACGAAGGGGCTCATCGAGCCGTTACGCAACGAGTTCTCCCATCGGCGCGAACGCGGCGGCATCCTCTGCGCGCGGCCCTATGTCAATCCCCACGACAACCAGCGCGAGCTGCGTATCGAAGACCTCGTGATCGTTCACAACCGCTCCCCGACACCCGAGAAGCAGTTCACCTGGCGGTTCAACGAGCTCTGGGAGACCATGGCGCGTGCCACCGAGGGGCATTATAACGACACCCAGTACCTCCCCGTCTTTTTCCATACCCATCCGTTCCACCTCAACCATCCCAAGACCCGCGAGATGATGCTCCAGCATTTGAAACGCTCCTTTTCCGAGACCGATGAGGCGTATTCGACACAGCTCTTCCCCGCGCGCGATACGGCGGTCATGGGCATGCCCAGCGCACTGGTGATCGGCACCCCGCGTCGCACCCTCATCATCGGATTCTACGGTGGCCGCATCGCGCCGCCGAACCTGACCGGCGTGCTCGAGCGGTTGATC
>CAZSUE010000485.1:788-4478 GCA_964609045.1 uncultured archaeon
TGCCAAGCCCGGCTCGTTCTCCGAGGAGGGCCAGGTGGGCGTGCTCGAGCGGCTGATCAGTACCGGCGCAAAAGACGAAAGCCAGAGCGAGATGAAAGAAGAAGAACCAGAGCCCGTGGGGTTCCTCAGCGCTCTCAACCTTCTCGAGCGTGTGGCCGCGTTCACGCACGACCGCGACACCGTCGACTCGCTCCTTCGCGGGTTGGAAGCGGCGGCGACACCGCACGAGGGCGACCCCGAATATATCACGCTCATCCGCGAGATCACACAATATCGTGTGGCGATCCCGTCCTATGAGCCCGCACCGGTCTCCACCCTCATCGAGCAGTGGCGTGCCAATATCCAGCGCGCGAAATTCAATACCACGATCAGCCGCACCCATTAGATATATCGCCGCCAAAGGAGAAGAACCATGGCATGTACGGAGCAAGAGTTCGAGGCGATGCGGCGGGTGGTCGAGACGCTCGCCCGTATGGATGTCTATACCGAGGTCGACCTCGCACGCGCCAAAGACCTTTGGCTCGAGGAGACCGCCGAGCTGACCGTCGCCATCATGCACCGCCTCCGCGGACGCGATATCAGCGACAGTGCGCTCTATGACGAGCTGGTCGATGTGCTCTGGAGCCTCACCAGCCTCTGCCGGCTCCTTTCGAAGGATGAATGAACTGGCCGAACCGGCCGAACCGGCGATGGAGCACCGGATACGGATTGAGTTCCTATTCCTATTCCTATTAGCATCGCGATCGGGGGGCTCCGCTAGAGCGAGGGAGGAGCGAAAAAAACTGCGCATAAAATGAGGTGAGAGGCGACGCTCTCGAGCTTGCTGGCAACGGTCTTTCTCGCGCCGGCAGTCCCAATGATTTTTTGCTGGCAGATGAATGAGGTCGCTTCGAAGGTCGACCCTCGTGTCATCAACTGGACGGTCGCGTCGCATTACGGCGAAAAAACATCCCTACAGCCGCAAGTCCTTCTTTTGCTCCTCGGTCATAAAATAGAGCGTCTCTTCATGCATATCCACGGTCGAGTCCACCATCTGGCTGACCGCATCCCGGACATCGTCGGCGGCGATACGGTTGTCCGGTGGTACATTGATCGGCGGATGCTGCTGCGGGCGCCGGACCACGGCGGACAGCTCCGTGTCGGACAATATATCTTCGAACAATACCTCCTCGTAA
Source organism: uncultured archaeon (assembly GCA_964609045.1). Classification (GTDB taxonomy): domain Archaea; phylum Thermoplasmatota; class Penumbrarchaeia; order CAZSUE01; family CAZSUE01; genus CAZSUE01. Next base: position 1,964 of record CAZSUE010000485.1, read on the forward strand.
AAGTCGAGGTTCTCTGGATGCGCAAACAGATGGAACCGATCGGTGTCCGAATAGAGCACTCGTTGGCCCAATATATCTTTCCAATACCGTGGCGTCTGGTGGATCCGTTCCCAATCCAGCTGGAAGAGCTCCTCCAATAGTTGGTAACGGTTCCGCAGCATCTCTCGTTGGTGTTTGAGTTCGTAGATATGCTCCGCATGTATTCGATGCGGCTGGTCACGGTTGCGGCGAATATCGTCTCGCGTTTCCGTCTTCAGCTCGTAGAATTGCCGAAGGGCGGTCACCAACGCCGATATCTGCCCGCGCGTGATCGCCTCGTGTTTCTCTCGGACCACCACATCTTGGGCGTCGAGCCGCGCGATGGCGTACGCGCTGTCGCATTCCTCCTTCGCATCGTGCCAGATCGCCATCCTTTTCGCGGCGAGCTCTCGTGCCACCACCTCGTTCGGGTCCGTTCGATCGTGCGCGAGCTTCGCCTGGTCGTATTGCGGCATGAGCGCGATCTTCGTCATGAGCCCGCGCCGATGGCCCTCCACGAGCCATTCACCCGCGGTATCGCCGTCGAGTTCTAAGAGCGCCTCGTACGCGTTCACCGTCTCGGTGGCAAACTCGCGCCCTCTGGCCTGTTCCAGCAGCATCTCGTACTGTTTTCTGATGGTATCGTCGCTCGTCGGTGCCGCGTCGCCGCGCTCTCGTTCTTCCTGGATCGCCGCGTTCGCCTTTGCCTGTTCTTCGGTGAGCCGGTTAAATAGGCCGCGTTCTGCCGCGGCCATATTGAACGCCATCACATCGTCGCCCGTCTCCTCCGCAAGATCGAGGAGCTCTTGATAAGCCGCTTCGAGTCCCGCCACCTTGGACCGATCGCTGGCCATGCCCAGTATCGTCTCGACACCGGTCCGGAACGCGGAGATGATCATTTCGACCTGTTGGTTCATTCGCCATCACCCCCCTGCTCAGAAGGCTCCATCGCCGTGAGTTCGTACCCGTCCGCAGCGTCACCCGTCGCCGCGGCAAAATAGAGCGCGGGCGTCGCCTCGGGTTCGTCCGATGGTAGATCGAGATCGAGATCGAATGCGGCGATCCATGCGGCACATTCCTCTTTTTCGGCATCGGTCAGAACCTCGGACAGTTCCGGATCGTTCGTATCCAGTCGTATCATGGCCGCGCCCACTTCCAGTAGCTCCGCGATACGGTGCTCGGCGAACGGAAAGACCGCCGCAATATTGTCTCTCAACAACGCGTTCCTGAAAGCATCGAACCCGCCGATGCGTTCCATCCGCTCGTGGAACGAACCGATCACCCACTGGCGGCGGATACGGTAATCCTCCGGGATGCCCATGTATTCGAGGATCAGCGCTGCGATCTTTCGGCAATGCGCGATCGTTTTGATCAATTCCGACCGCCGCGCGTGAACTTTTGCTCCGTACTCCTTCTTGACGGCGTCGAACTCCGCTGGCGACGAGCTCGAATGGAGCGCGTCCGCCAGCGCCGCTTCCGCATCACCGACCGCGGCAAAGAGCGTTCCCGTTTTTGCCTCGGCCCGCGCCCGGATCAGATCGACCTCTTGCGCGCGCATCATCTCGAACGAAAGCCCCTCGTCCAGCCGTTGTTGCCAGTCCTCCACGCTGGAACAATCCTCCAGCGCCGCTAGCATCTTCTCGCGGCATGCGGCAGATGCATGGCAGAAGCTGGCAGCCTCGAACCGCTCGCGTTCCAATCGTACCGTCTCGTGTAGATACCGTAGTTCTGTCCCCATTCCCATTCTGACACTCCCGACAGCGTTGTAGTGCGTGACGTACTCGGGGCTGCAATCGTTTTCACTTTTATAGCTGTTTGCGTTTCTCACAGCGAAACGATCCCGACCGACTCATCGCCGATACCACCGGCAATCTCGTCTGGCGCCTCGATCAATGCTTTGTTTCCGCGATGGTCGAAACTGATCCCCTCATGTCAAGTCAGCTATGAACTGTCGCACGAGAACGGTTACATTACCTCCAGACGTGGGTCCAAACCTGGGTATCCGCCTGTTACATACTCGTTTCTTTATGCAACAGGCGGATACCCATGCGCCCTGCTCGCACGAATAGTTTCACCGACCCCTCGGTCGAGCTTATATACTCGCACGCCGATGCCCGTTCTGTCGCATCGACCGGTACGCTGCGTTCGATGCATACGACACCGAACTCGATCCCGGGTGCCATTACCGGGATCCAGTGGACGAAACGAGCCAATGGAGGAAAACAGATGCAACCGAGCACTACCAATAGGAACGGTCTTTGCGCACATGTCCCCGATGATCGCACACCCTCTTTCTTCGCGCGGTGAGCGATATGTGCTGTCAGGTCGATATCGATATCGATATCGATATCGATATCAAGATCGAGACCGAGGAGGATTTCGACCGGCTCTTTCCAGACGAAGCGGCCTGCGAGCGCTTCCTTTTCGATCAGAAGTGGAAATACGGATGGATCTGCCCGCACTGCGGGAATAGGAAAATGTCAGCAAATAAAAGGAA
>CAZSUE010000486.1:0-4478 GCA_964609045.1 uncultured archaeon
GGTTGAATAGGGGGGCGGGGGGCTCCGCGTTCTCCGCGCCTCCTCCTGGCTTCTCCGCGTGAAGAGAACCCGCCAAAGAGAAGTGCCAGAGCGCGAAATTGGAAGCGCATGCACCCGAGCCAGCACCTCTAGATTTGCCTCAGCGCGCCCACTCAGCTGAGCCAAGTCGGGAACGGCGCGCGCATGGCCGGTTCATGCGGAGTGGGCCCGGAGGAGGATGCGCGGTGCTGCGCCCCATCGCACGAGAAGATCTCATTCGCTCTGCGATGCGCGTTTTTCCTCTACATCCGCGAGCTGTTCGCCGATGAGCGCATCGATCCGTCCAAGGAACTCGTCCTTCCGTTTCTTGGGTATGGTCGCGCCTGCGGCGATGGAATGCCCACCACCCGCGCCGCCGAGCTCCTTCCCCGCCTCCCGCAGCGCGATGGCAAGGTTGACCCCGTGGTCGATCAGCGTTCGTGTCGCCCGACCGGAGATCTTGAGCCTTTCGCCGCGCGTGGTGAGCGCGAAGAGCGGTCGTGATTGATCGAAGATATAGAGCATGCCGATGCCTGCCACAACGGACGCGAACTCCGGCTCCACCGAATCGAAGTACTGGATCCGTCGGCCGTGCTTGAGCCCTTTGGCGTGCACATGCCGGAGCGCGTCGATGAGCTTGCCGCGATAGGCATAGAACACGCCCATGAGGTTCTCCCGTGCGTGCCTGTCGCCGAGACAGACCGCGAGTCCGAGCCCTTGATTCTCCGTTCGGCCGCTGGCGTCGATGATATCGGCGAGCAGTTCGATATCGATCGCCTCCTCCTTACTCCAATAGAGCTCGCGAACGATCTCCTCGCAGCGCGACGCGGGCGTCCCTTGTTCGAGCAATTTGAGGAGCAGATACGACCCGAGCATGCGCCGCTCGTGGTCGTCCAGCTCACGCGGGGAGCGCTCGCCGTCGACACCCAGCCGTTCGAGCAGCGCTTCTACACGCTTTTCGTAGCCGGAGAGATCGGCGAAGTACGGCGCGACGGCGTAGAGGAGCGAGAAGGAGATATTTTCGCCGGTGAGGCTCAGCCCCCGTTCCGCCTCGATGGCACCGCGCTCGAGCGCGACCTCGAGCAGATCGGCGTTGAGCCCACAGAACCCATCGAGGTGCTGTTTATCGGCGATGGCACCGGCGAGCGCAAAGGTAACGAGGTCCCAGTTCGACGCTGCGAGCGCCACGGCGAAGAGGTACGCGATGGTGGCGGCGGAGGCCTCGTCCATTCCGTCCACATCGTAGAAGTGGCTATTGACCAGTACGACCTCGTCCGTGTGCGGCTCGCGCTCGGGGACATGATGATCGAGGATGACGATCTCGCCGATCAGCTCCTCGAGATCGTCGAGCGATGAACTGCCGAGGTCGCAGATGATCCAAAAATCGTTATTGTTCTCGGAGCGCATACGGTCCATGGCCGCGCCGTCGAGGCCGGAGACCATGCTTGCGAAATACGGTACGCCGAACCGCTGGAGCGCGCGACAGACGATCCCCGCGGCTGCAATGCCGTCCCCGTCATGATGCGATATGACCCGAACATATCGCGGTTCTTCGCCGCCGACATCGCCACCGGGCGCGATATACGCAAACAACCGCCGGACGGCGGCGTGGATCGCGGTTCTGAACTGTTCGTTGTAATGGGCGCAGGCCTCGAGCGGGTCGTCGTCCATGTCGCTCGGCGCGCCCGCGCCTCGCTGCGCCGATGAAGACATCGCTGACGCTCGCGCTTCGGTCGCATCAGGGGCTGGATCGGGATCAGGATCAGGATCAGGATCGGAGTCTGGATCATAATCGATGTCCGACGATTCGGGAGATGCGCGCGAGTCATCGCCGTTGACCGGCCCATGACCAGACTCGTCACGCATAGCTAGCCCAAACCGCTTACTCCACTAACAATTTCGCGGTTTGTACAGAATATCTCCAATCGTGCGGGAGGACACCGTTCCGTGTATAATATCGACCCAAACGTCTGATCTTTGCTTCGATGAGTTGGAGACGATATTTATTGTGCAGGTCCTTCGGGTTCTCCTCTAAGTGACCGTGGAGACGGACGGCGCGCCGCATGAGGTTCTGGATATCCTCCGGAAAATCGCGCTTGATCCCGTTCTTTTTGAGAATTTTCGTGATCTTGTCCCCCGTTGCAAGTTTCACGCTTGGGACACCGTGCTGGTCACGAAGAACGATACCGATCTCGCTGGTCGATTTCCCTTGCTTATAGAGCTTGATCACAAGCTCCTCGATCTCCTTGGGCGAGACGGTCAACCACTCGGGTGTATCGAGCCGGTGTGGGCGTTTCGAGCCGGAGCGGCCTCGTTTTCGTGCGTGCATCCTTGCCATTAACATTGCCTCCGGGGCAATTTGCGCTGATGACATTTATTCTATTTAAAGCTGTTGCGACGCGAATTACGAGCATGGCTCTGCGCCACATGGCCATGAGCACCACCCTCGCAATGTAGCTCTGTGCGCGAGCGTACACGCGGTCCGAAGCGGTGCGGCGCTCGTCGTCTGAAAGTGTGCAAAGAGGGTGCACCATGCGTCAGCTCGGGTCGGATCGAAGGTACACTACACGACGCCAGCAAGACGCTCCACCTACCACGGCGACGGGAGCCCCGAACTGAAAGCGTATACATTTTTATAGAATACGGGCATTCCTTTATTGAGCGATTTTTATGGCCGATGACGAGCTGGAGCGGTTAAAGGAACTCGAACTCGAGATAATGGAGACCCTCGTCGAAGCTGCCGAGGATGGGATCATTACGCAAGAGGAAAGCGAGCGCATCAACGAGAAGCTCGACCGTTTCCGTAGGCATATCTATAGCGACGATGTGATCACACCGGAAGAAGAGGCCGCGGCGAAGCGCATCTACGACGAAGTGATGAAGATCGTCCAGTCCAATAAATTCGAGTGACCGGACCGGACCTTCGACCGCAGCCATCGGGCGCGAGTGCGCGCAGGGTCCGTCATTCGCTCGATGCGATCATCGCGCTCAGCGGGTGCGATCCGTTCTTCACCGCCACCCAGTATCGCCCCCCAGTATCGCTCTCTAGCACCACTCTCTAGCATCGCTTGCCGAGGAGGCAATGATCCGATCTGCGATCGTTTGTGCTAGATCAGGTTATCGTCATTATCAGTGTCATTATCAGTGTCAGTGTCAGTATCAGTGTCAGTGGTCGATCTATATTCGAGCACGCACCCGTAATGGTACGAACCGATGACGAAATCGTGTATCGGCCGCAACCCGAACGCTTCTGCGTCGGTCCTAATATCGTCTGCGGATACGCGCACCTCGAGCGGTGGGCCGGGCACGGTGCGGTCGGCTGAGAACTCGATGAAGACACTTTTTGCGCCCACCCGCAAGATGCGGGTCAATTCCTCCAGCGCGCCGGTCGCTTCACCGTTGGCCACGAACCCGTGATAGACATTGACGAGGAGGGCGCGGTCCACGCTCGACGCTGCGAGATCGGTCCCGCGGGTAAAATCGCCGAGGGTCGGGTTCACATTCGAAAACCCAACATCGCGAACCGTTGCGCGGAGCGCGGCGATGGATGCGTCGTGTGTATCGATGGCAGTGACCGTTCCGGTCGGTCCCACCCGCCGCGCGGCCGCCAACGAGATATGTCCGTCGGCACAGCCGATATCGATCACCTCCATCCCCTTCTCGATATCTGCATGCTCGATCACTGCGCGGGCGGGGAAGAACTGTGCACTGGACATCCCCGGATGATGGTGAGGTTCGCGTCCCGAGCGAGAAGGTGTGTGCTTGCCAGAGCGACGATGATGCGATCCGTGCCCCTTTGGGGACCGATCAGATGCTGGCATCGTGGCGGACCACATATCTGGCTGGTGCAAATATTGCGGCGGTTGCAGACTATCCGGACGGTCATGAGGATCGAATATCGTCATGGTACGATCACGAACCGTTACGATGAGGGTGGTCGGGAGATCAGCTGGGCGGGAGGTCGTGCATTTGACGGAAGACAATGCGGTGCCTGAGATAGGACCGCCCATCGTATAAAAACTACTCCCCGCCCGCCTGCCGAGTGTGCAGATGTGCACCCCCGCGTACTCGCAGCATGCTCGGTAATAACTGGGCGTCTGAACTGAAGTGTGAAGTGTGACCCAAAAATAAATAATCGTGTGATCATAATAGGTCGATCCGTATGAAGTGCGAAGCGCACCCCAGCGTCGAGGCCGTTGGGACATGCATGAGCTGCGGTCGTGGCGTTTGCCCGGTCTGTAAGATGGTCTACGAGGGGCGGCTCTACTGCAAGACCTGTATCGAGAGCGGGCGGGCGCAGGCACAGATGCAGACCCCGCCGCACGCACAGTACCCTGCCGCAGCTGGTGGGGGGCAATACGCACAGAACCAGCAGCAGCAACAGCAACAGCAACAGCAACAACAAGATCCGTATCAATACCAGTATCCGTACCAAACGAACTATCAATATCAATATCCCT
>CAZSUE010000487.1:0-1529 GCA_964609045.1 uncultured archaeon
AGTCGTTCGTCATCGGCGCTTATATTGAGGATGGCCCCGCTCCCGATATACCCGGCACGGTCCGACTTCCAACGATAGGTCGCGTTGGGCCACATTCCGGCGCGGAAGGTGAGTGGGTCGGTGGTAAGCGAACGGGTATTGTTCGCCGGGGCGACGATCGTCCCTTCGGCGCGCTGGTACGCGATGCGACCCCAGCAATGGACGCCGCCGTTTGCGGAGACGATCACGAGCTTTTCCTCACCGAGCGCCGGTTCGCCCACGATGGCTCCACCGGTGCGCCCATCCAGTCGGAACCGCCAACGCACCGTGCCCGCTTCCGAGCCCGTTGTGTCATCCGTCGCGAGGACGAGGACCGTTCCCGAAGCGAGACAGACCACCGCGTCGCTGGAGAGCGCTGGCGGCGCGACCAAACGCTGATCAAGTGTGGTGGACCACTCGATCGCACCGGTACGCAGCTCCAGTGCATCGATGGCACCCGATGGCGCCGCGACGACGAGCCGTCTACCGTCCACGGCGGGGCGGAACGGATCACTGCCTCGAACGCTCTTTGACCAGTACCGCGTCCCGTTCGAGGTCGCGTAGCATTCCACCGTCCCATCGGCAGCGACGATATAGACGCGGTCCATCCAGACCACAGGCGCGGCATGGACCGCCCCCTCCCGCTCCACCGTCCATCGGACCCGCCCCTCTTGGCTGTAACTGACCAATGTGCCGTTGTCGGTGGCGATATAGACCGTTTCGGCTCCGCTCTCGCCACTGCGCGTCACGGCGGGGAGGGTGAATGCTCCATCGGGCGAGCGGACGGTCCATCCCGGCTCCTCGATCAAGGGGTGCCGAACGAGATCGGTACGGTCGATCACGGTATAGAGCGCGGTATCGGTGGCGGTCAACGCTCCGGCGGGTGGAACCTCCAGGCTAACGGTCCAGTGCACCTCGCCGGTGAGGATCTCGATAGATGAGACCTCGCCCCGCGCCGTGGCCACGAAGAGCGCGTCACCCGCCGCGGATGCCACCGGCGCACCGGTGATCGTGCCATCGACGGGCATGGTCCAGCGAAGCGAGCCGTTCTCGGCGTTATATGCGTCGACACGGTCCTCGGTGGCGGTGACGATATGGCCGTCGACGATCAGCGGTGAGAAGCTGATCGAGCGGTTTGTATCGACGAGCCATGCGGTCTCGTTGCTCGAAGGGATGGTGCCGCGATAATAGCCGGTCCTCGCCGCGTCGTGGCCCAGTTGGGTCCACATTTCCCCCGCCACCGGATCCCGCGTGCCGTGCGACACCGCCGCGGTCGTCGGCGGCGAGCGCGTCATCCCGCCGTCAAACATGGCGACGGGGAGCGATGCAATGGCTGCGGGGAACAGAGGAAGTGCGAGAAGCGCGATGATGAGGATGATCGAGGTGAGAGCGAGAGAGTATGGTGGAGATGGAGATGGAGATGGAGGCGTAAGTCGTTCATGGAGGTGCGTGCCCGTATATTCACGGCGAACGGACCGAGCCGGAAGACGACGAGCAAAAGAATGTGTACG
>CAZSUE010000487.1:1539-4461 GCA_964609045.1 uncultured archaeon
GCACCGGTCCATCCACAGTCTTCTCCGGCCCCGTTCGTCCGTATTGTCGCGATCCCTGGGGGTCTGATTCAAATGCACAGAGCCGTAGTAGTTGGGACCGCTATTTATAGTTTGAGGGGTGCCATTTCCCCTGGCTAGAGCTCGTTGGGCCCCAGAACGCGGCAAGGTGAATCCCGCCGCGGTCGGAAAAGTGAACGGATGCCGATCGATGACAGATGAGCGTCCGGCGTTGGCCTAATTGGGATAATTGGGAAATAGAACATAATATATTGGAACGAAAGGTGAGGGGATTGCGGCATCGTCCCTCTATGGGAGATACGGATGAGCGATGCGATGACGAGAAGTGTTATTAATAGCACACTCCATCGACTATCTATCTGAGGGGTCTCTCCGAGGAACGGAGGCGTGATCGGCATGAGCATGAGTATGTATATTATTGGGTTATTGTTGGGTCTGGCAGCCGGATTCTCCATTGCACCGAGCGATACGGGTTCGAACAAATGGGCGCTGCGTATGGGCAGCTACAAGATCCCGGTGTTACGGCTCATCGTCGCCCTGATACTGGTGGAAGGCTTCATCTTCTTCCTCGATATCACCTACGCGCCGTATATCGGTTCGTTCCTCGAGTCGCTGGTCATCTTCGCCGTCTTTCTCGTCGCGGGGACGGTCATCGCACGGCTCGTGGGCGATGTGGAGGGGGTCAAAGAACGGACCGTTCCAACGAGCATCCTCCTCGTCATCCTCTCCGGGTTCATCGCATTCACCGCACCCGCGCTCCTCCACGCCATCGGGACGATCATACTCCTCGCCGTGGTCTTCGGGCTCTTCATGGGGCTGAAACTTCGCGCCGATATACCCGACCTCGGCCGTATCGGCCCGAACCATATCGTGAACCGGCTCCGCGGCTATCTCGCGCTCGCATTCATCTGCATCCTCATTATCGCCACGGTCAATATCAGCTACCACCCTTCAGATATGGATAACGAGTTCTATAACGCGCTGGTGGAGCACAACACCAACGCCGAACGGGAGGATTACCTCACCGACAGCAACGAGGTTCGGGTCATCTCCTGGCCGCTTGCGACCTCATACCTGCAGCGCGCCTACGGCGACGCGGCGGCGGTGCTTACCACCGATCAATATGTCCTCGATACGAACACCGACCCGTCCTATGTCAACGACCGCTTCGTCTGGATCAACGCACCGCGATACGAGACGATGAAATGGTTCGGTGGCAAGACTGTGCCGTTCTATGTCTATGTCGAGAACGCGCCGGACCAGATGGCCCGCGAGAACCCCAATGTCACGCACAAGATCAAGACGGAACTGGCACCGCACCGCGAGAAGATAAGCTGGGAGAACCGGGTCGTCCAGATCGGGTTCGAAGCGTTCGCCATGGAGTACGAGATCGCACAGATACGGTTCGATATCGACGACCAACTCAATCCATACTGGATCGTCTACCTCGCCGAACGCGACATTTTCTATAATGTGCTCAATATCGAAAAACTATTGATCGTGGATGCAACACAGGACCTGGACGACGATAGCTACACCGCCTACGATATCCGCGACCAGGAGAATATACCGGAATGGCTCGAGGTCGTCTATCCCGAACATTATATCTACGATTGGGCGGCGCGATGGGGGATGCACCGGCTCGGGTTCGGATACCGGCTCTTCAATAAACGCCATCTCTACTATCCGGACGATATCGCCGCACGGTTCATCGTGAACAACGGCACCACCTACTGGCAGATACCGATGGTGCAGCAGGATTCGAATGTCCTCGGCGGGTATATCCTAACCAATACGCGTACGGGAGAGACGGTCTTTTACAACCGCGAAGAACACTCCTATTGCGAGCACAATACGGCGGAGATGCAAGTCCGTTCCTATCTCCGTAGCGGCGAGATCGGTTTTCAGAACCTCGCCATCCACGAAGGGTATCTCTATCCGATCAAGCTCGATAGTGGCTCCGTCCGTGAATGCTACATCATACCGCTCTACGCGGGCTATACCATCCAAAAATACGCCATCGTGGACGCACAGGAGTACACCGCACCACCGATCATCGGCACCGATCTCAACGATGTGATCCGAAAATACCAACGCCAGTCCTACGGGCCGGTGGACGAAGGGAATACTTCCCTAAAATGGGAAACACAGAGGATCGAGAACGGGTATATCGGTCCCGATGAGGTGCTCGTCACGCTCAACGGCACCTCCTATGTCATCACCCTCAACGACCTCGACGCCGGGTTGAACAAAGACGCCGATAACGAGTATCGCGAACTGCAGCTCGCCATCACCGAGCACCAGCGGACTGGAAATGTCACGGTGGAGGTCGTGCTCTTCAGTGACACCATCGTCGATGTGGATTGGGCGAAGGCGAACTTTGTAGAGGTGGAAGGGAATAGAGAATAAGGATTGGGGGCAGGGGATGCGGGGACTGGGGCCGCCCCCAACCGCCCCCGTGCTATCTGCGCAGAACGGCGCGCCGATCGATCTATAAACAATGACCATGGCCAGATCTGGGCTCGTCTCACCCCGAGCGAAATGCCATGCCTAATATGCCTGATAATCGATCGAAATGAATGAGAGCTCTTCTCTTTCTTTGCAAACTATTTAGCAAATGCTTAGGGCTTGCTCGTTGCTTCTCAGCAGATCGACAATGTCGATGGATAAATTGGGACGAAGGGTCCACCTCCCCACACCCTAACCCCCAGTGGCTTCTTCCCGCACCCCGCACACCGCACACCGCACACCGCTAACCGCACACCGCTAACCGCTCCACGCACCCCGCACCCCGCTAACCGCTCCACGCACCCCGCACACCGCACCCCGCTAACCGCTCCCCGCACACCGCACCCCGCTCACCGCTCCCCGCTAACCGCTCCCCGCACACCGCTAACCGCTCCC
>CAZSUE010000488.1:0-4452 GCA_964609045.1 uncultured archaeon
GCGACGGAGACGAGTTAATACCTCGTACTTCCAGTACGCATTGAGCTTCTTATAAGGAAAGAACGAGCAATCGTACCATTCTCCATCGGGAGTAATGCACCCCTCCGTTACAAGCATGTGAATGTGAGGATTGTATTTCAAATCCCGACCGGTGAAGTGCACAACTGCAATCATACCAACATAGAGCTTGGAATGCTTGGAAAAACGATCATGGAAGATTCGTTCTATCACAGTTTTTGACGCTTGGAGCATATCATTCACATAGACGCCAGGGTCCTGAGCGATAAGATCCCATAATGGACCAGGCAGCGTCCATATGATGTGACGATGAGGTACATTCAAGATTCGTTCCGTGAGCGCTTTCCCCCACTGCTGAGCATAGATTTTACCACAACGACTGCAAGTACGACTATGACAGCGGAAGGGAATGAATACCCATTCACCACAAGACGGACACAAATAGGTTCTCCCACCACAACCACCAGAATCGCACCTTAGCATCCGTAACAAGGAGAGTAACTGGAAATCGGTGATATCATCCGAGTGGGTCAAGATGTAGCGATCGAGATTATGGTTGTGACGGAGGATATTGTTAATCTTCAAGGGCATGTCCTGCGGTACCGGCTCGTCTGGAAGATAGAGAAAGGATGTGATATCTCCCGCCATCTCACAGATATAGTTTTGTACTACGGATGACATGTAGGCCCGTATACCTCCGTTGGGTTTGTTTGGATGCTTATCCTATATGGAGGTATACTCATTTTAGTTTTTCACTACTAAGTTATAGTTTGTCATCACTTATTGACAGAGATCCACTTCGTGAGTGATAGGATAGTGGATTGGGACTTCTATAAGGGGTTTACCCATAGAATCGCCTTTTTCTCCCCTAAAGGGGGTACAAAAAAAGCGCTACGCCCCTCGCTCACGCGTAAATATTCCCTGATCAACGACAGCATAAGCTCGGAGGGCGAGTTACGCGGTCGGCCCGATATTTATTGGGGATATCGATCGTTGCAAAATTGCCAAACGGGGTCACTCGCTCCCGATCGATCAGATCATCTCAACTTCTTCATGGAGCTCTTCATGGAGCTCTTCATGGAGCTCGAATGTGGTATCATCGAGTTTGATCGTTTGTGTGGAGCAGAGGCCGTCCATCGTCGTCTGCCGTTCCGCGTTCGACGAGGACGAGCTCGGCGAGGATGCTCACCGCGATCTCCGCCGGCGTCTCCGCGCCGATTGCCAACCCGATCGGGCTGCGCACGCGCTGGAGGAGCCGATCGGACACGCCCTTCGCCCGCAGCCGCTCGTAGATGGTGTGCACCTTCCGGGTGCTGCCGATCATCCCGATATAGCGCACATCCAGGTCGATGAGCGCATGGAGCACCTCCTCGTCGTGCGCGTGGGCATGGGTCATGATCACCAGCGCGGCCTCGGCGCCCGCATGTTTTCGCACCTCGGCGCACCCCTCATCGAACGGTGCGCAGATCGTCTCCGCATCGGGAAATCGCTCTTGGGTGCATAATGCCGCACGGTCGTCTACAACGGTGATATGGTACCCAACGATGCGCGCGAGACGGTAGAGCGCCAGCCCCACATGGCCCGCGCCGATGATATAGAGCTCCCGCGGTCGTCTCGGGTACTCGAGGAGCACCTCGGTCCGCCCCCCGCAGAGCATACCGGTGGGCTGCGCCTCGGTCTTTGTTGCCGGTTCCGGTAAGGTGGCGCTCGGCTCGTTCGCATCGAGGTCGAACGCGACGACCGTCGGTTTGGGACCAGGGGCCGCCAGTGCTGCCGTAGCGCGTTGGACCACGGCACGCTCGAGCGCGCCGCCGCCGATGGTGCCATCTACCGTACCATCGGGATGGACGATCATCTTCGCGCCCACCGCGCGCGGGGTCGAACCTTCGGTCTTGATCACGGTGGCAACAGCGAATTGTTTTTGTTGTTCCAGCATTACGGCGATCTGAGCATATATCCCCAACGTCGAAGAAGCGCGGTCGGCGGTCATGGAGCATGGAAATTCACAATAGATCATAAAGATTATGGCCGGTGGCCAGGTCTACCCATCGGAGTGCGTGCGGGAACGCCGAAAAACAGTTAACCACGGCAACCGTTCCCGCTCATACCCGTGCCCATATCTCCCATCGCTATCATTGGTCGAGCTGATATTGGTGATCGTATGGCCGAGAAGCGCCCTTGTCATATCTGTACGCATGCTGCGAGAAGAGTCTGTTCTGTTTGCGGCAAGCCGGTCTGCTGCAGCTGCTCGGACGCGTTCACCGGCATCTGCACCGAATGTAAGCGCGGGAAGCGCTCGGCCTACTCGCGCGGGCGCGGGTGAGCGGGTACGCCTCAACGCGATATTCGTTCGATCACCGCTCGACCAACGGCCTCTGGGGGCGTGTCTATCCCTATCGCATTATCCCTGGGTAAAGCGCTCATACCCCGCCGTGGTGCTATCCGACGGTGCCCATGGCCAGATCCGCGAGACCGTCCCGAGCCGGATGACCACCGTGCGCAACGCCACGCGGAGGCGCTGGGTATCCACCACACCATATGCGTCGATATGGCTGCTGATATTCTCGTGGCTGCGCGGCGAGACGGTGGGCTCTTTCCAGCGCATATCCGACTTCGACAGTTCCAGCACCTCCTGCAACACCATCGCCTCGGCATCGTATTTTTCGAGCCGCCCGCGGAACGCGACCCCGTCGGTACAGACGAGCGCCAGTTCCTTCCCCAGCAGTTCCCGTAACTGATCTTGAATAAGTGTCATCCATCGACCTCCAATACGCGGTCTTATACGATCCTCGTCCACGCTTTGCGCGACACAGATGGGTGCGCCAAGCTGGGCAGGCTATCTCAAATGAGAACCATAACCTTTTTGGTCCGACCGTTGGGGGCTGACCAAATCCGACCCGCACTTGCACTTGCACTTGCACTTGCACGAAGTCCGTGCCCAGACCCGTCCTCTTCTATTGGTTCATATTTGTTTTCGTGCGTATATTGCGGCGGTCTCCTCTCGCCTCTCCCGATCAGCCTATTGCACAGAAAACGGCATACACTTTCCGTCATGGTATACGGTACCATACGGTACGGTACGGACGGTACGGTTCAGTTCGGTGCAGTTCCGTGCAGTGCAGTCCAACGCGAACCATGGGCACAACCCGCCTTCACTCCACTGCGCTACCCTCGCCTCTAATCGCACTTTCGGCCCACTGGCACGATGACCCCCTCGCTCATGGTTCCGGTGGGGCAATGTGGTCCTCCAATGCACGGTCCAGCCCAAGCCGCTCGAGCTCGGTGCCCAGCATCGCCCGACCAAGCGTTTGGAAGAGCTGTTCGACATTCTCGCCCGTCTTCGCGCTCGTGCTCAGCACCGATACGGCGTTATTAGCGGCGTCGAGGTCCATGATCAGACGCGCCCCTCTCGCGATGGCTCCCTCATCGACCAAGTCGCGTTTGTTTGCGATAAACAGATAGGGACGGTCGCCCGCATAGCGGGTGAAGAGCGCGGCCCAGTCCATGAGGTCGTGCATCGTCTCCTCGCGTGTAATATCTGCGACCACCACCGCCCCGGTCGCGCCTTTCACATAGTTCCGGGGTACCTCCGCAAGAGTTTTGCTCCCCATGATGTCCCAGATCATCAGCTCGAGGTCATATCCGAAGATATCGCCGAGCGCCTTCTTCGTGATCACCGCGCCGAGGGTCGAGGTATAGTCCTCGTCGAACAGACCGTGGACATACCGGCGGATCAGACTCGTTTTTCCCACCGCGGGATCACCGAGGAGACATATCTTTTTCTTGACCAGCTGTTTCGGCATAGCATCCCTCGTTGGCACAGCGCTGACAAATTCCGCGGTTCACGACGAGGCCCGCCAGCAACCAACAATCGTAACTGGCTCAATAAAGGTTCCGGCCATATCGAGCCGAATGAGGTGGGAACGGGCTCTTTTGGTATCAGCCAATAAAGAATATCGATCCGATCGCCGTCGATCCTGAATACCTGTTCCGTGCGATTTGCATCCGACCCAGCTTTACGCCGAGGTCGTTATGAATTGCGGGTGTTGGAGCCGATGAGTGCTCGGTCGACGAATTCGAACGACGAGGAAAACCGCAGCACCCAAATCGGTGGCGCGCTCAGCGTGGTGATGTAGAGACAACGCTCGTCGTCGCGCACACCGGCAAAGAAAAATTGGAGTGGAGGCGAAAGGTGGTCTTCCCCACACCCGTATCACCGACGATCAACATGCACGATGGTTGAGGCAAACCCCTCCTCGCTCATCTCGGCCGGTTCGAAAATGCCCGTGCGTTTGCGCTGGGTATTTGCCATCTGCCCGCCTCATTATGCAGCCGCAGTATGCACTTGATGGTGGTGATCGGGCAAGGGCCGTTCAATATTATTCATTATCGATCCATTTGTTTCGTTCCATCTCTCAATGTGGGCGAGGGGAG
>CAZSUE010000489.1:0-4449 GCA_964609045.1 uncultured archaeon
GTTCAAGACTATCGGGTATGAGGGGATATTGCAGCTGATGAAAGGGCATCCCGCGTCCGGAAGGCGCGGCGCGTCTTTCCAGGCATGCATCGGCTATTACGATCCCCGCCGTCCGGCAGGAGAGCGTACCCAGTTCTTCACCGGGAAATGTCCGGGCACGATCTCTAGCGAACCGCGCGGGAGCGGTGGGTTCGGGTTCGACCCGATCTTCGTCCCCGAGGGGCGAGCGGCGACCTTCGCGCAGCTGGCGCCGGAGGAGAAGAACGAGCTCTCACATCGCGCGCATGCGCTGGAGGCGATGGTGAGCGCACTCTCGGGCCCGACCGAACACGCATGAGGCATGGCTGGCATGAGGGATGGGGGCGTGCGCAGAGGCGGCGGAGGACAGCGCCTCGACGGTACTCGATGGCGGTGCCAGTGAACTCGGTCCAAAACGCCTGTGGAACAAAGTTTTAATATTATTGGGCTATTTTAGTTCCCGTCCCGACGGCAATCTGTGAAGGAATTTGGTGACGGAATGGCGAATGAAGGCTCCGAGACGTCGATGTCTACGCGTCGAACACGGGTTCACCCGCTGATCGTTATCTTACCATTTATCGCGCTCTTCATCGTCATCCTCCTCGTATCGGTCATCGTCCTCCCGGAATTCGGAAGCAGCTTGACCACGATGATACCGTTGGACGACCTCATCAAGCTCGGGACTCTCATCCTTATCATCATCATTATCGTCATCATTTTCATCCCCACCGTGGGTACGCGCGGCACCAGTATCGACCAACCGTTACCCGCACCGCGCTCGGCCAGTGGCTCAACCACCGCGAGCGAAAGCGATACGACGACGGGCACGACGGAGAAACGAATGGTTGACGCGGAGATCGTCGAGGAGAAACGGACGAAACCCGCCGCGGACGCCGCGAGCGGTGCGGTGAATGCGGAGAAGAAGGCGCCGGTAGGGTCCGAACGGAAGCAGCAGCCCGCGCCACCCAGCGAACCGACGGTGGTGAACTGGCCGCGGGATGTGAGCGACGGCGTCTACGGCGACACGCTCCTCGAGGTCGGGAAGAAATTGAAACTCCGACTGCGCACATTATTGATCGATTTTCGTACACTGCGCAAGATGTAAGTTCGCGGCGATCAGCGGTGGTACTGTATCGTTGAGTTGGAGAGCGGTGCCTCCGTTCGAATGCGACTCCATCTGCCGGACCTTTTTCGCGTGCGCCGAGACATTGAGAGAGAGATGAGATAATAATTGAGAGCGCGCGTATGGCGTCCCATAATGCACACGCGCATCTGTCAGCACCGCGAGGGCTGGCATGCCCGGCGCGACCGTTGCTATTGGATCAGTTTACTGCGGGCTCTGGCTCATTCCATTCAAAGGGTTAAGTATTTAGATTTTTGCCAAAAAATGTATTAATTGGGTGCTCTGCCTAAAATGAGCCTAGAGAAAAGTCGAATAGTAGAATAGCGATAATGCTACGATCATCCCTTTTGTATTTAATTTTGTTGGAGAGGGAGAGAACGGGTGGACTTGACGCTGCGCAGCGTACAGATACGAAAGCGAACTCCGGGTGGGTGCGCAGGTTCGTGCCGTCTGACCGAGTCTATATGTAGCGCAATTCCTCTCTGGCCGCTCTTTTTCTCGCCGCTGCAACCAGCGCCTTTTGCTACCATCTCACGAAGCCATACCAGCCATACTATCCCTGGTATTGGCAGAAACTGAGTAAGGACCTGTATGACGGGCGCGTTTCGTTCCAATGCACCGGCCACCGGCAAAATTGATAAATAGCAAACAGACCCTATAGCAATTGCGTTCTCGGTAGCGGATGCTGCGCTAATCTCTCTTACTTTCTCGAGGGGACAGTATGACTCATTATAGCACGAAAGAATCTACGACCGTCCAGTCTGTGACCCAGGTCCTCGAAGGAGTATTCATTGTTGCGACAGGTCCGCTGTTTTTCGCCCTCCTTTTGATCTACGAATCGAACGCGAGTCTCTGGACCACGACGCCGGAGATGTTTCACCAGTTTGTACTGGGTTTCTTCGTCATCCTTCTCATCGCCCTCTTCACCGAACTGTTCGCCATCTTCCAGCGACTGAAACAGTTTCTCCGTTTCGAGCTCCCGTACGCCAGTTGGGCCATCGTCGGTGCGGTGCTCCTCCTCTTCGTCCCCGGCCATACGCTCCTTTCCGGCCTCCCCGCCGCCAGCCTCTTCGATACCGTCGGTATCATATTCACCGTGGCCGGGCTGGCGTTCGCAGGCTACGGCATCTATATCCTCTTTCGTCGCACACTCTATCATATCAGTTGGCTCATCGGCATCGGCGGGTTGCTGGGAATAGTACTCTTTCAGCTCATGCAAGGCAATGCCGCCGCGTTCGGGGCCGCCGACCAAGCGACTTTCGCATTCTCGCACATCTTCATCTTCGCCGGGCTCGGTATCTATCTCTTCGATCGATACAATGTGTTCAAACTGAGCCAATATTCGGTGGAGATCGACCATCTCCTCGACCGCGCCCGCACGTTCCGACTGGACGGCGAATACGAAGAGGCGTTGGAGGCCACCCAAAAAGCGCTCGATCTCTACCCCTATCACGAAGTGATCTGGAACAATCACGGGAATGTCCTCTTCAATCTAGGTCGATATCCCGACGCGATCCGAAGTTATCGCCGCGCGCTGGAGCTCAACCCCGTCTATGTCTATGCCTGGAACAATCTGGGCGTGGCCTACCGCCATATGGAGGAGTTCGACGCTGCATTGAAATGCCACGACCAAGCGCTTTTCATCGAAGGCGACCATGAAGTCTCGAAGCGTAACCGCCAGCTCGCCCAGCAGATGATGGAAGGCCGCGAACCACGGGGAGAGAAACCGTTTGACGATCTTGAGGAACTGGCCTGTCCAGAATGCGGTACGAAAGTCGACCCCGAGGCAAAGAGTTGTCCGCGATGCGGCTCACCGCTGATCGTTCCCAACCTCCCCTGCCGCAAGTGCGGAGCCATGGTCCCGGAACATGCAAAACGGTGTCCGGAGTGTGGTACGCGTAACCCGACGGAGGAGCGGACGCCGAAACGAAAGCCGAAGCGTCGTCCCAGACCGAGAACGGCTGCGGAGCCGGTAGCCGCGGAGGAAGAGGTCGCAAAGGACCGCGAAGAAGCAAAAAAAGCAAAAGAGAAAAAGGGACCGGAAGAAGCGATGGAGACCGCAGCGGAACTGGAAGCGATGACGGCGCTGACGGAAGCGCCCGAAGAGATCGTCGAAGAGATCTGCCCCGAGTGCGGTGCGCCGGTGCCCGAAGATGCGAGCAGTTGCCCATCGTGTGGGTTCCTCTTCATCGAGGAGATGGAGGAGGAACTGATCGAATGTTTCGACTGCGGCGCTATGATCCCGTTGACCAGCTCCGTCTGTCCGGAGTGCGGTACCGCCATCGAAGAAGCGATCCTCGAAGAAGTGGAGATACTCCCCGAAGAAGAAGAAAAGGAGATCGCGATAGAAGCGCCCGAGGAGGCCGCGTTCGTCTGTCCCGAATGCGGTGCGGATGTGGGCGAAGACGATGTCCGTTGCCCCGGGTGTGGCGTGCTCTTTGCGGTGGAGGAAGAAGCGGCGGAAGTACAGCTCTTCGAATGCCCCGAATGCGGTGCCACGGTCTCTGAGGACGATGTCCGATGCCCGGGTTGCGGCGTGGGCTTCGAGGTCGAGGAAGAGATCGCGCCGGTGGAAGAGATCGAAGAGATCGAAGAGATCGAAGGGGAAGTCGAAGAAGCGGCTGAGTTCCGATGTCCCGAATGTGGTGCGGCGGTCCGCGCGGACGATTCGCGCTGCCCGGGTTGTGGTGTGGAGTTCGAGGTCGAGGAAGAAGTGACCGAGGACGAACAGCTCTTCGCTTGTCCCGAATGCGGCGCCACCGTCCGCGCCTCCGATACGCGCTGTCCCGGCTGTGGCGTTGAATTCGAGGAAGAGCAAGTGCAAGAAGCGGCGCCGGAGGAGGAACTGTTCGCCTGCCCCGAATGCGGTGCCACGGTTCACGAACAGGATAGCCGCTGTCCCGGCTGTGGCGTGGCGTTCGAGTATGCGGAGCAGTTCGAGTGCCCCGAATGCGAAGCGATCCTCGACGCCGATGAAACGCAATGTATCGAATGTGGTGCGATCTTCGAACCGGTACTGGAAGAAGGACTGCCCGAAGAGATTGCGCCCATCGAAGAAGGGAACTTCGTCTGTCCGGAGTGCGGTGCCACGGTCCATGCGGAGGATACGCGCTGCCCCGGTTGCGGTGTGCTCTTCGAGACCGAAGAGGAAACGGTCGAAGAGGCCGAGTTCGCCTGTCCTAAATGCGGTACTGCCGTGACTACCACGGCCACACGCTGTCCGGGCTGCGGCGTCCTCTTCGAGACGGATGCCGAGACGGGCAAAGGACCACAGTCGGATATGTACGCCTCCGAAGCCGCCTATCAAT
>CAZSUE010000490.1:0-4448 GCA_964609045.1 uncultured archaeon
ATCGATTGTAAGGCGTGCGAGCGTCGCGCCCGCGGTGTCGTGCAGCTCAGCACTGATCAGCTGCTCGCTCCCATCCATCGCTGTGGGGTACGAGAATACGAGCCGTGTGCCGTTAATGGAGATATGGTCAGAGTCGGATGCCCGGAGCGAATATGTACCGATATCCGTATCGATGTCAGTGATATAGGGTCCAAGATCGAGTTCGTGTCTCCGGTTCGTCGGGAGGGTCAATGCGGGGAGCGGTTGCACATCTGGCGGGTCGTCCACCGGTGTGAGCGTGATCGAGACATTCTGTCGCGCGTCGGCGCCGACGGAATCGTATGCGATGAATGTCGTCTGCGTCGTGCCGGTGGCGTTGGGTACGGGGCGGAACACGAGCATGCTGGTGTTCTGGCCATATACCTCGACCAGTTCTTCGTCGTACCCGACGACGCGCCACCGCAGCGCCGCGTGGTCATCCTCGGCGTCGATCACATGAGCGGTGAGCGCGACCGCCCACGGCGCGGCGTCCTCCTCGTAGACTTGCGGCGGGACCGGTTGAAAGAACTGCGGCGGTGTGTTATTGTGCCCCGCCGCACGAACCGCCGCGGTGGTGCCGATGGGTGCCTCGGCGCGGACGGGGTCCTGACGCACGACGCCGACGCCTATCATGAGAGAGAGAAGGAGCACGATCAGTGTGAGCTGGAAAGGGTCATACCGCACGGCGTGTCCGTGTTCGATCTTCTGTTCGGGTTCGCCCCGGTCCCGCATCGCGCGCACGAGCCTCACCTGTTTCCATCTGACCCGCGCTTTCGCAGCTTCGCGGACCGCGACCGTTCACCGTTCTGCGTGCGCCCTTTCGGATCGAGCTGATGGGTGATGATGAGCGCCTGCCGCAACAGCTCGAGGAATTCGATAGATTGTTGGTAGTCGAACTCATATTTCTTGAAGATTTCCAGCGTCTCGTCCAACGCGTCGCGGTAGCGTTCACCAATGTCCATACAAATCCTCTATTGGTGGTGTGATCGAAAGGGAACGCGCGTTCTCGGGCGGGGACCGCGTTCCTAATGGCGCGCGCTCTCGTCGCCTCGATCCAAATAGCTATTGTTCTGTTTTATCATTTTGCAGTGCCGGCGTTCTGCTCGAACGCCAACAATGAATGGTTGCGGAAACGAGTAGCGGTGAACGGTGGCAATTACGCACTCCTCATCCCGCCGGCTGTGCCTACCGATGAGAATGAAATGACATGCCAGCATCTTTGTTCCACGCTAACATGGTTCCGGCTCTGAATCCTCGAAGGTGGCGCGGCCGATATTATTCTTCGTCCTCGTCTTCGTTCTTGTCCTCGTCCTCATCCGTTTCCTCCGTTTCCTTCACCTTTTCCTTTTTCTCTTCTTTTTCTCCGTTCTCTTTCTTCGCTTTTTTCGTGTTCTTCTTTTCTTCCTTCTCCTCGACCTCTTCCTTGACCTCTTCCTTCTTCTTATCCTTCTTCTTATCCTTCTTCTTATCCTTCTTCTTATCCTTCTTCTTGTCTTTCTTCTTGTCCTTCTTCTTGTCTTTCTTCTTGCCCTTCTTCTTGTCTTCCGTCTTCTCCGCCTCTTTCGCTTTCCGCTCCGCTTCGCGTTTCTTTTCGGCCTGGTCCACCCACTGTAGCTCGAACTTGAACTTCCGGCGCGCGCCTTTCTCCTTCAATTGGATTTCGAGCCGCATAGGCTCATCGAGGTCGTAGACGAGTGTGCCTTGCGTTTTCGAGACATGCAACGCCTTCCCTTTTTCAAGCCCCTCTGCCATTACCTTGAAGACCCCTGCGAGATCCTCGATGGTCGTCGGTTCTTTGACCTTAAATATCGTATCGGACATCGAATCACCGCTCACATAACACCGTTGTGTGTAAAAAAGGTTTCTGGGAGCGCATCATACACCGCCACCGCCGTAGCGCTGCTGATGGATGAGAAACGCCTTTATGGGCGAACGGCGTTCGCGATGCGGCGACCCGCATGTCCGAATTGAAAGCGCTCCTCGTGCGCGATGTACGGTGCAATATCTCGAAACGACCGGCGATGGTGCGAGAATCCGCCGATGTGGCGACGATCATCGATACGATGCTTAAAGACCCGCATACGCGCAGTGTCTATACGGTGGACCCCCACCAACGCCTGACCGGGATCATCACGGTCTCGATGCTGGCGAAGAACGCGTTCAGAACGGCCATCCCCCATCCGCTCTGGAACCTCAAGCGCGTCGAGCTCTACATGGAGCAGGTCGCCGGCACGATCAAGGAACGGCCGGTGGCGGTTCGCGACGACGACACGCTGGAACGCGCGTTCCAGACAATGTTCAAGCACAGCTACGAGGAGCTGCCGGTGGTCGACGAGCAGGAGAGGGTGATCGGCACGCTCGACCTCCTCGAGCTCCTCACCACCGTGCTCTCGCAGCAGTAGCGCGTTGCGGGCTCGATGGGTTCTCATTGGTGCGATCGTGGTCATCTATTTTCGGTAGAACCGCACGAGCATTGATCATTAAGCATTAAGCATTGATCATTGGTCTACGATCGTTGGCTCTTGCATTGGGAGTACCGTCACAATGCGCGATACATGACATATCCGTCTTCGTTGTCGGTATAATAGGATGCGAGCTGATCGACGAGCCGGAACCCACGGTTGCGGTAAAACTGGATCGCGGTCGTATTGGAAACACGCACCTCGAGGGTGACCTCACGTATGCCGTCGATGAGGCACTGGAGTATGAACCGCTTGAGGAGCGCGTCGCCGATACCGCGCCGGCGCTTCGCCTTCGCGACGGAAAAGAGGAGTATCCGCGCCTGCTGTGGCGTTTGGCGTGAGCCGAGGACGAACCCCACGATGGTCCGGCGCTCTCGGGCGATGAGGAAGCCCTCGGGCCAGTTTGCGTGCAGGTTGAGGTAGAGGTTGGGGTGATAGACCTCGCGCAGCGTCCGCGCGGCGAGCTTGGTGATATCCAATAGATCACGGGGTGTGAATTTTTGGATACTCAGCATCCATGTGCGGAACTCGCGATACTTATTTCATCTTTGGGGTCGGTCGGTAAAGTAAAGGGGTAAAGGGGAACCAAACGACCGATGTCGTCGTGGCCGTTCCATTGGGGAATTTTTCTCACGGGGCCGAATGTAGGGATCGGCCGTTCAGCGACGCTCGGACGAGCGCTCGTGCGGGACCAGCGCGCCATCGAGCGCAGATCTCTCTTGCGTTTCGAAATGGCTGAGCATTGCTTCTATCTGGCCGACGGCTGTCCGAAGCAGTACCTCTCTCCGGTCCCAGTTTTCGTCCCGTTTCCCAAGCCAGACACCGCCGATAACGCCCATGCCACGTACGCGTATCACGCCGAACACGAGCGCGAGCGTCCAGAGCGCATCGGCGAGGCTCGTGACGCTCGCCTCGACCCGGAGCGGGATCGTCTCGGGGCGCTCGACATGGAGCGCGAGCAGCTCGCGCCGGTGACAGCGCTCCACCATCCCGCGGTCGTTTGAGAGCATGATCGGTTCGCGTCCGGTCTGCGTTCGATGCTCGAGAAGGGCGCCGACGATGGCGCGGTCACCGCGCGCGGAGGGCGGGCGATAAACGGGGCGGTCGTCATCGGCACCCACCAGATCATACTCGGCAAGCGCCATGCGCTGGTACCGTGCGCGCAGTGCGGGCTGGCCGTAGAGATGACAGCGAAGCAGCATGCGCGCGTCGCCCGAGCACATCGGTCGCGTCCAGCGCTTCACATCATCGGGCGCGAGCGTGTCGCCCGTCCCTTCGAGCTCTTTTGCGACCCCAGTGGGGAGACAGAAACCGGTGACGGTGGCGAAGTGCGGGTGCTGGGCATCGAACCATCGCCGAACATGCGTGACGAACCTATACTGGAGGAGGTTGGTATCCACCGTACAATCCACCGCCGCATTCCCCCGCTGCGACCATTCGAAGAGCTGGCGTTTCACATGCCCGAGATTGGGCGGCGCAATGAGCCCGGCGCCCATGAGATGGTCGCGGAGCTCGTCGTAGCTCGGGACCTCGGAGGCGGGGAGCGCAACGTCACGTGCGCGCGCATTATATGTCGGGCGGTCCACCACCTGCACAGCGACGCGGGACGTGAGCTGCGGCTCGATGGAGACGAACGGTTCGTCGACACCGAGGAGCGATACCTCGAGCTGGTCGACGGTGGGGAGCATGTGGCAGAGGACCAGCTCGAGCCCCGCCGCCGTGGCGAGCCAGTTGGACCGTCTCGATCGGGCAGCCATTCAATATCCTCCAGGCGCGATCAGCTGGAGCGGTGCAGGTGCTTGTGATTCGATCGTGAAGGGTTCGTTTCAGTCATCGAAAAACATCCGTCATCTGGTGACGCAGTCGGTATCGGTCCCCCGATAGTGGCAATAGCGTTTATAGGGGTTGGGGAACGGAGGAACAGGGAGCTGGGGAACGGGGGAACAGGGAGCTGGGGAACGGGGGAAC
>CAZSUE010000491.1:0-4445 GCA_964609045.1 uncultured archaeon
GGATGAAGGGCTCACCACCGACGAGGCCGAGTTCGACGAGCTCGAGGACGAGTTCCCGGTGGAGGAACGCGACGATCTCTTCGGCGAAGAGGAAGAAGGGGTCGAATTCGACGAGGGCGAGATGGAGTTCGACGAGTTCGAACTCGAGTTCGATTGAACCGGCATCGGTATCGGTATGGAGAAGAAGGTGTTTGGGGTTTTTTGGGCTATTGCCGCCCCATCCCTTCTCCTTTCATGGCATTCGAGCTGTTCGTACCGATCCCACTCTTGAAGGATCCGATGTTGCAGCGCGCTCGGTCCGATCCGTCTCGGATGGGTGACATGATCGTTATCTGATCATGACCCCCATCCGACCTTTTTTTTCCTCTTGACGCTCGCTGCGTTCGAGCTGAAGAGGCGCACGGGCATCGGCTTGGGGTACTATCTGGTGATGTTTGCTACCATCGATCTTCTCATTTCTAATGAAACTGAGGGCGTTTTCATCTTCGAGCGCTATCACGCCAGAGGCGTGGCTATTATTCTTACCGATCTCAACGGTGGCTTCGACCGCGCGGAGCGACGATCTGAGGCTAACCGATAATCATTGGTACGCGACCGTCTCGGGAATGCTCAAACGCGGTTCAGAAGCCCCAGGGCGCCCGTTTGAGGCTCGCCGATAATGGATCGGTACGCGACCGTCTCGGGAATGCTCAAACGCGGTTCAGAAGCCCCAGGGCGCCCGTTTGAGGCTCGCCGATAATGGATCGGTACGCGACCGTCTCGGGAATGCTCGAACAGCGGCGCACCCGTCATCAACGAGCGGAGCGCTCTCCACCATTTCATGAGTATTGTATTTTCACTTTCGCTACCATATCTATTGAGCCGAGCCAGACCATCGCCCTCCCATGGTCGCGAATACTTTCACCCACCCCTCTCTCCCACGATTAGCTATATATCTATCACAGCGATATAGTGATGTTCGGTGGTTCGATGGACACTATCCGAACGATGAACGATTTCGATCGTTATTTCCCGAGTGAATGGGTCTGTTTCTGGTTCTTTGTCAGCCTCCGATGGCCGTCTGGGTTCGTGTGCCGTAAGTGCGGCCATACCGCGTGCAAGAAAGTGGGTGGGAGATGGACGCTCCGGTGCCTCAATTGCAACGACCAGGTCTCGGTCAAGGTCGGCACGGTGATGCAGCATTCGAAGCTGCCGCTCAAGAAATGGCTGCACGCCGCGTTTTTGATCGCAACGAACGACGGTATCCCCGCGACGCGGTTGAAAAATTATATCGATGTCTGTTACGAGACCGCATACACGCTGGGCCAGCGGATCCGGCACGCCATGGCGGAGCGCGAGCTACTTGCAGCGATCACGAAGCCATCGACGATCGCGGTGGCACAGATGGAGAATGTGACGCAGCTCTCGCGCGCCATGGGCTGGGTCGCCGTCGCATTAGAGGTGGACCATGATACGAACATTGGCGGAAACGCCCCCGCGGCTGCATTCGCAAAACGGGACGAAGACGATGTGGGGGCGGGATCTGACGCCGACATGCGGTCAATTTCGGGTTGCGGCCGGGTGCGGATGCAAGTGATACGGAAAACTGCCGCCGAAGCCGATGAATGCGTCGATCTTTCGGTATTTATCGGCGAGGGTGCGCACGATGGTCGCCGAATGCCGAGCAGGACCGCGGTCACGGAGGATATCCCTGCCGGACCGATCCAGGTTCGGTTAAGCGCGGTCAAGAGCTGGTTGGCGCAGGTGTTCCGACGGATGGTCGGGCGGCACCTCAAACGCTACCTATGGGAATACGCCTATCGGTATAATCGTCGACGGGAGCGGTGCGGGTCGATATTCGCCGCGCTCGTCGGCGATATCGCGCGTTCCACACCGCTCCCCTATCAGGCGTTTCTCGCAGGAAGACCGTAGTAAGAACGGGATGCTGGACGCGGACCCTGCTCTGTGTAAGAATTCGCTCTTGAAGGTACTCGGCAGTATCGCTATCGGCAATGCTCAAACCGCGTCGAGGCGCGCGTTCGGGCCGTTTTGAGTTAGACCGAGAGGCGGACCATACCAGCATCGAGCACCCTGCGGATCGATCATCGCGATCGGGAATGCTCAAACCGCGTCGAGGCGCGCGTTCGGGCCGTTTTGAGTTAGACCGAGAGGCGGACCATACCAGTATCGAGCACCCTGCGGATCGATCATCGCGATCGGCAATGCTCAAACCGCGTCGAGGCGCGCTTTCGGGCCGTTCTGAGTTAGACCGAGAGGCGGACCATACCAGCATCCAGCACCCTGCGGATCGATCATCGCGATCGCGGTTCTGCGAACATTGCCGGAGAGGAAAATGATGACTCCGCCAATATTCAGCAGAATCGGTCTCTACGAGCTGCGTTTCTGCTGAATTGTATTCCCACATTCGACGAGCTGCCAGTCCCACTTCACCACCGCGCGTCCTTCATCTGCGGCGAGGAGCGCCACTTCGTCGTAGACACACTGCGTCGCATCGCATCGAGCGGGAGCGTACGGACGCGTATCATTATCTGTCACCACCAGAGGAAGATATAGCAAATATAAATAAAAAGTCGGAAAAAAAAACGCGACGCCCCACTCCGTGTTGCATCACCCTCGTACCCGCGCTCCCTTGGCTCGTCGTTCTCGCGGCGGACCACTCCGTAGACCCGCCTTCTCGTGCGCCATGCAGCGGCTAGCGCGAGCCGGACTTCGCAGACACCGTCCCCTCCCCGGGCCGCGTACCCATCACCGCCTCCCACTCCTCCTGCGTCACCGTGTAGATACCCATATAGAACGGCTCGGCGATTGTTACCGCGTGGACCGGTCGCGAACCGCTCCATTTTCTTGAACCCGTCATGAACAGGCCAGCAGGCATCAGCTCGAATTGCATACCGAGACTGTTCTCCACTATCTCGCGCTCCAACCACTTGATATCCGAACAGTCGTTCTTCAAAGGCCAGCGTTTTTCGCATTCGAAGCATGCGACAGATTGCGGAAAGGTACGAGATCGGAGGTAGGTCGAAGTGCCGCAGTTCTCACACGGCCATGTCCCGACCGCGCTTGCTTCAACCGTCTTCCGTTTCCCCTCGCGCGCAAGATTCCTTTCGGTTTCCTTCCGTTTTTGCTCGGCGTCCCTCCGTTTCCGTTTTAATGCGTGTGCGCGTTTCCTTCCGATCTCGGCTTCATGTTCTAACTCATTGTCGATTTCATGGTCGATTTGCTCTTTCGCCGAATCGAAAGCGGAATGGTAGCAGTTCGAACAGAGCGGGAACCGGCACCTCAGTTTCCGCTCGCGATACTCGGTCACCTTCTCGATCCAGCTTTCGCATGTCTCATAAAACTTCTGACCACAGCTCTTGCACATGAGGTCCTTAACCTCGATCGCGATGAAGTTCGAGCATACCGGACAGGAGGGAGTGGTCGAAGTAGTCGACGCAACACTGGCCGCGGTGTGGTTTGCCGGTTGCAGCTCACTCTCGAGCGATTCCCACAACGCGCGCACCGCGCTCCGGCTTATCTTCGCACTGCTGCACATACCGACAGGTGTTCCCTTTGCGCGGGCTGCCGATGAGCGCGAGCGCCCCCCTCATGATCGTCCACTCCCGACCGGTCCACGGCATCATCTGTGATCGAAACAGACCGTTTTGCTCGTTCCAATAGCCCGTTCGAATTGAACTAAGCGCCGCCACCACGGGACGCCTTATTCGATGACCACTTCGAACCCGTTGTGATCGACGATGAGCGGAAAATAGCCGCGCGCGTGTTCGGTCTGGCGCATCTTCAGTACACCGAGATAGAGGTTCATCAGCCGTTCCTGGCGGTTGAGTCGCAGGTCGATGATGCCGTCGGCGAGGAACGATTCGATGCCTTGCGAATTGGGTTCGCGCTCCTCGTCGTTATTTTCGAGAATGAGGAAGGTCGTTAGCCCCAGCTCGCGGAGCGACTCGAAAAAATGGAACAGCTCGTTCCGATTTTCGAAAAACGGTGCCAATGCATAGAGCCCGGAGAGCGAATCGACCACGAGCAGCTCGCCGTTCAGTTCTTCCACATAATTCTTGATCTGGGTAAAAAGCGAGTTCAGCCATGTCTCATGATCGATCGATTGCTCGAACGCGCGGATATCTTTGCGCAGCACGGTCCAATCGAACATGACCAGCTCATCGATGTCGGCGATGTCCATGCCCAATTTCCGCATATGGATCAATAGGCTGTTACGACTCTGCTCCAGCGAGATGTAGACCCCGGACCGTTCGTCTCGGGTCGCTTGATTATACATGATCGAGAAGACCACCGACGATTTCATCGTCCCCGCCGAACCGCTGACGAGCACGATGAAACCCTTGGGTATTCCGCCCTCGAGATGCTTGTCCAGCCCGCGGATGTAGGTGGGGATCCGTTCGATCTTGGGATAGCCTACCGGACGGCCTTTATGGATGGTCGCTATC
>CAZSUE010000492.1:0-4441 GCA_964609045.1 uncultured archaeon
GGGGGGCGAGGAGTGGCGCGACGGGGGGACGGGGGAACGGTATTGGGAAATCGTTCGAGAACGGTTGTGGAATGGTATATATTCGATCCTATCCCTGGGACCGCATCCCGCGATAGGGCGGGGGGTGGGACCATTCCCTATTATCTCTATTCTCTAATCCCCAGTCCCTTCCCCCGCTATCAATAGCGGCCGGGCGGGCGGCGGGTTTGGCGGTTGGTGACGACGACCACGATCACCACGATGACGATGACGACGGTCACGCCCAGTATGGCGATGAAAAGGAAGGGGAACCCCATAGAGACCTCACCCTCCTCAACACCCATTCCGTTACCGTCCTGTGGGAGCCGGATATCGAAATCCTCGTTGAGTGTGAGGCTCGAGGTCCCGCCCTGAAGCAACCGCCCTCCGGCGGTCTCGTAATAGGGTAACCAATCGCTGTCTGCATCGGAATAACAAATTCTCGCGTTATATCCCGCATGGCCGGCCACCGCATGCTCGACGATGGCGTCGAGGTCATCATTGCTGAGCCCCTCGATCACGCCCGCGTTCTGCAGCCGGTCAATATCGGAGCGGACGGCGCCGGCCCAGTCGAAGGTTTCGGGGTCGATGTCCACGGCGGGCACGAGCGTTTCGTACTGGACTTCGGTCACCGAATGGTTCGCGTCATCCCAGCGGGATGGGTCGAGCCCGAGATGGGTGAATAGCGCTTTCACATCCTCGTGGACGCTCGGTTCGACGGCGACACCGCGCGCTTCGAGCCAGATCGTTGTATTGTAGGCGCTCTCCGAGCTCGGTCTGTCATCATCACCCCCCTCATCGGGATCATAATATCCGTCATCGTTATCGTCATCGTCATCGGTGTTGCCGTTCCCGTCTGTGGCGCCGTTCCCGTCTGTGGCGCCGTTTTCGTCTGTCGGCGGGGGTTCTTCGGCCTCCGAATAGGTGCTGGTGGCGCGTGCGCCTTCGGTCTCGACGTGGGACGCAGAGGTCCCGCTGGGCGTCCGTCCGCCCTCGCCCGAGCTGACGGTGACCGTGATGGCGGGCTGGGAACTGTTCGAATAGGAGAGTGTCACGATGGAATCACCCACCTGTCCGGTTCCGCTTTGGACCCAGCCACGGTCGGCCATGAACTCGTCGAGCGACCAATCCAGTTCCACCGTGGTATTGGTCTGATAGAGGAACTGCTCGAGGTCCATGCTCGTAAGCGCCCACTCAGTGGGTATCTGCCAGACCACCGCGAGTGCGCCGCCATCGAATGAGGTCTCGTAGCAGATCATTCCCATACGCTCGTCGAGGCTACTGGGCATGACATAATAGTGCTGGTACTCCCCCTCGGGGTTTGGAAGGCCGGGTTGGGCCGAACCGTTCGCGTCCTCGGTGAGCGTCGCCAGCCGGTGGAGATCGTAGTCGATCCCGTCGCGGTTCAGCACTACCTCTAGCCCATACTGGCTGGACGGGTCGTAGGTGGCCGCGGCGGGGGTGGCGGCAAAGAGTGTGAGGATCATCGCGATGGATAGGATGACGCCGAGGATGAGACGGGAAGCAGTTGTCATAAGGATCACATTGAGAAAGAGGTGAGAGCGCATTTAAAATGCTATTGGTACGTTCGTGCAAGCGTTAATTGCAGCGCCGTTCGCGCTCCATCATGTAGTTTGGTGACGCTTCGCATCGCCTTCGGCCGGCGCTTTGCTCCGCGCCTTCGATCGATGCCCGTTGTACCCGTGTGGGCGCTCCCATGCGGGTTCATCGCCGAAAGAGGGGGCTATAGGGGGCGATCGTCAATCGTCGTGGACGAAGGCGTCGAGTTGATCTTGCGCCGCGTCGCGTTTCTTTGCGAGCGAGCGGAGGAACTCGGCGATCAGCGTCCCAGCGTATTTCTTGCACATCCCGCAGAGCTGTTTGCCCGCCCGGCAATCGTCGTAGATCGTTTGCAGCTCATCGTCGTCGTCGAGGAGGTGGTACAGGCACAGTTCGTACACCGCACAGCTATCGGGGTCGCCGCCGAACTTCTTATGCTCCTCGAGGGTCTGGCCGCCACCGGTCTTGGCGCGCATCACCTTCTTCTTGGCCAGTTCCGGTTCGTCGGTGAGGAAGATACAGGTCTCCGGCTTGCTCGACGACATCTTGCTCCCGGTGAGGCCGGTCATGAACCGATGGTAGGTCGCTGCTGGCGGGTAGAACCCGTACCCGTCGTGGTCGCGCTCGACGGGGACCAATGCGGCGTCGATGGCGGGGAGGTCGCCTTCGGTGGCACCGGGGAGATAGAGCGCCTTATAGCGCGTATTTTGCTCGATATCGGCGTACCCCAACCGCTTTAGTGCCGCGCGCGCGTTATCGAGGAGCGTTTTGACCTGCTCGTCGATCTTGACGAAGACGCCGATGCGGCCGTCCTTCGTGCGGGTGGCGTTGAAGAGGCGGTGTGCGGCGGCGCACTCGCGGGTGAGCCTGATGTGCGGGTCTTGATCCACTCCCACCGGTACGAGCACGGGCAGGGGGCCGAGGTAGGTCTCGAGCTGTGGATGGAGGATATCGCCCACCTGGACCAACGGCGCGTTCACATGCGCCATGTTCGTTGAGCCCTCGAAGCCGTAGATGGCGCGCATGGTTGAGAGGTTGATCCGTCGCGCAAGAAGGAATGCGAGGTCCTTCACCGCGCGGCGCTGGGACTGGAAATAGATCTGGCACCGGTTTGGGTCGAGCCCCAGCGCAATATAGTTGACGATGTACTCCTCGAGGGCGGTTCTTCGCCCCTGGTCGAGGGAGACGCCGCGCGCGCCGAAGCTCTCGAGGTCGGCGACGGCAACGAAGACATGCGCGCCGAGCGATTGGAAATAGAGCACCTGGTCCAACACCATCTTGTTGCCGAGATGCATGCGCCCGGACGGCATGAGACCGGACATGACGGCGAACGGGTCGCCGTTACGGATGGCGCGCTCGATATATTCGAACCCGCGCTGTCCGAAAACGACACCGCGGCGGAACAATTTCTGGGGATGGGGCAACCGCTGGGGATCAAAGGTATCGATCCCGAACTCGTCGCGCAAGCGCGCATAATCTTGATACTGCGTCGATGACCATGGGTCAAGTTTCATTCTGTTCCGCCCCCAGCTCTGTCCAGACGCGTTTGGGACGCGCCGGTTATCGCGGACCGCCAATAGGGTGGGGCTACATAAATGTGCGGTTGCGTTGCGCCGCTCTCCGTGCTATGCTCTCTCTCGGCGCGGGATAACCTTTATATACCGCGCTTGCATTGTAGGATGATGTAGGATGCAGTCTTACGAAGTAGGGCCGCCACCAGAGTTGATCAATATGAAATTCCCGAAAGACAACCCGCTGAAAAAAGGATTGGATCTCTTCCAGAACCTCCCCGCAATGAAGTTCAACCCCATGGGTCAAGAAACGAAGGCGTTCGTCGACGAGGTCGAGAATGCAACGCTCGAGCACATCCAGCTCGCGGTCCGCCAAGGGATCAAGATCCAGGATATCATGAACCGGACGACGAAGAATTTCATGCGCACCTATGCGCCGGATTTCGTCTATCCGTTCTACGAGCGCATCGACGAAGCGGTGAAGCCGTATACCGGCGAGAATTTGCAAAAGACGCTGACGACGCAGTACGAATCCGCCTACGCGTGGGTCAAATCGATGGCGCCGGCACCGACGCACCAGTTCATCGAACAGTTCGATAAGTGGTTCAAGCCGTTCAAGTACGATTTCTAATTTGGCCATCGCCGTGGCGGGTCGACCATCGTATTGATCGGTGGTACGCCCGCTCGTTTTTTCGTTCCCTTTCTTTTTCGTTTTTCTTTTCTTCTCTTTTTCCGTTATTCGATCTTCTTTTTCTTTCCGTTCTCTTCTCTGGGATGTACTTCTTTATTGGCTTCGCGTTCGCTGCGGCAGCTATCTGCGGTTTGGTTCTCGATCGGATCGCGGAGGCTGCGGTTTTCGTTTTTGCAGATGTTCGTGTTTAGGTCGCTTTCGGTCGCCGATATGGAAGTGATTACCAGAACCGTTTCTTCAGCTTCATTTCGGCGTCGTGTTCGCGGAGGATCTCTTGAATCCGTTTCTTATGCTTCTTGCGCGTTTGCGGTGAGGCGAATTCCGTGAGCTTGATGGGGAACCCACTGGAGCCCATGTTCCATTCGATATCGTCGAGCACGCAATCCATGGAACAATAGGTCTGGTAGTCTCCCTTCTTCACCAGCTTGTAACGCGGTGCCTCGCCGTTCTTGGCACATTCGTCGCAGATCGGCCGCGAACAGTACGCACACTCCGAAACAAGATCGGCTTGGTCTTCACTCTTGCTACACACTGCACAGTTGTCCATTGGTATCACCAGCGGGGTGCGGGGAGCGGTTTGCGGGGAGCGGTTTGCGGGGAGCGGTGTGCGGGGAGCGGGGTGCGGTTTGCGGTTAGCGGGGAGCGGGGAGCGGGGAGCGGT
>CAZSUE010000493.1:0-4433 GCA_964609045.1 uncultured archaeon
TCATCTGGCGTATCACATTCGTCACGGTGAGATTCCATTCATACTCGTCGCGCATATTGTACTGGTCGCTGACCCGTACCAGAAGCCGATAGGGCGAGTAAAGCGACGCGTCGAAATCGGCGACAAATTCGTAAGCCGATTCAGTTTCACCGGTCAGCTCATCTTCGCCGAGGTACCAGCGATATTCGAGCGCGTCGTTGTTCGGGTCCTCGGCGTCGATCTCGAAGCTCATGGACGAGTTCTCCGGAATCGTCAGTGATTGCGCCGTGGGGACATGGTAGGTGATGGTCGGCGGGCCGTTGATATGGATCGTCCATGCGAATCGGTCTTCCAGCACGCCGTCGGAGACGACCACGCGCAGCGTGTGATCGCCGACGGTGTATTGATCGGAAAAGAACCGGAAATCGAATCCCGACCAGACATTATTGTTCATCGTATCCAGATACCATTCCACATACAGCTCGCTGACATCGACCTGCGGGTCGCTGGCGGAGACAGAGAAATCGACCGTCTCGCCCGTATTGATCTCGAGCGCGTCGTTGTTCGGACTGTAGGCGTCGATCGAGGGCGGGTCGTTGTTCCCCACCTGCAGCGGCTGCTCGCTCGCTTCCGACCATTCACCGTCGGAATCCTTCACGAGGAAGCTGATGATATGCGAATTGATCGAGAGCGCATCGGTCATGAACGAGGGCTGGTCGGAGAGGAAACCGTCGTAGTTCGATTCCCATTTATAGTCGGTCACCGTGCCGTCCAAATCGGAACCGTTGCCGTAAAAAAAGACCTCCGCATCCTCGTACGAGGTGCTGATCGGGTCGCCGTCTGCATCGGCGATCTTGTCGATGGTCGCGTTGGGTTGGATATTGGTGATGAACGAGAACTCCGGCGACCACGGCCCCCATAACTGCCCGTCGAACGCCTTCACCGCCCAATAATAGGTGATGCCGTCGCCCACGTCGAGGTCGTAGTGGTCCGCCGCCGGCGAGCCGTTGATATGATCGGCGAAGATATCAGGTTGCGCCGCGTCGCTGTTCATTCCGGTATCGGTTCCGATATGAAGCCGGAACGACTCGATCATATCGCCGTCGTTGTCGGTACAGTCCCATGTCAAACGCACGGGGTCCTCGATCACGCCGCTACCCGCTGTCCCCACCTCATAACTGCCCACGGGGACGAAACTGGGTGCCAGCGGAGGGAAGTTCGCCGCCACATCCTTGAACGCCACATCGTCGATATACCAACCGTCGTACTGGACCGACGAATCGGATGCAAAATGGAATCTGATCCGGAAATGATCCTCACCCTGAAAAGTCGCAAGATCGAAGGTGACCTTCTGCCAACCGTAGCTATTGCCGGTAAAGCCCCATTTGCCCGCGAGCGGGTTGCCATACCCGGAGCTGATCGTATCATCGTAGTTGTTCTGCGAATTTTGTGCATCGAGCTGCGACCAACTCGAGCCTTGGTTGGTCGAATAGTCGATGATGCCGCCGTCCCAGCCGTTCTCGATATCGGTATAATGCCAGAACTCGAGTTCCGGCTCGCTCACGCCGCTCAGATCCACATCGACCGACATCGAGAGGAGGCAATCCGCCATGTTTTGATAATTGCCGTTCGGGCTGTCGGTCCAGGAATGCGTGGGGCTGTGCGCCTCGGTACTGGTGAGGCTCCAGGGGCTCGTGGTGTCCCAGTTGTTACTGCCCGTTTCCATATCGTCCTCCCAGATCACCACCACGCTGCGGCTGCGGGTTTGCGACACACGCTCTCCAGTACCGGTCTCGACGCGCCGAAAAATCGTATCCTCCTCGAACCCACGACTCGTCGCAGTCGCTGCGAACGCCGACGAAGAATGGGCATGGCCAGCGCGTCTTACACCGGGGAGAGACCGTTGCTCCGGGAGCTGCTCGACGGCGCTCGTACGAGTACTGGAGAACGGCAGCATCATCAGTACGAAAAACATCGCTGCCACCACAACGGCGATGATCGTGGTGAGAATGACGGTCGATGAACGTGTGGATCTCGATATCGATAAAGATCGTAGGGATCGCATGGCATCGTACTCCACAAATGCTCGGTCGCGCGCAAGAGGACCGGGGGGTCGTTCGGGCACGACGCGAAGCACCTGTCCCTCGGCACCAAGAGAGGGTGCACAAAACGAGCTGCACCAACGGTGCCAGAAGTGAGATTATAAAACCAATCACCCTTCAAGAGATAAAGATTTCGGTTCGGCACTGGCATGTAGGTACCGCATGAGACGACAAAGAGCGTTAATCCCGAAAGATGCGTTCGAGATCCTTCGAGTAGCGCTCGATGTGGCGTCGCGGCGAGGCCCCTGCTTCGCCCACCTCTGACCCTCTCCCCGCCGTTTTCTCATTGCCTCGTCGCGTGCCGGAGGATGCGGTATCCGTTCCCGGATCGAAGATCGCGCGCAGCTCCTGATGCCGGTGGCGGCCACCGCGTCCTCCTGTTCCGGTCCTCCCTCGTTCGGGTCTGTCACTACCACTACCACTACCACTGCCACTGCCACTCCCGCTTACACTGCCCGCGCCACGCGCTGTTCGACGATCCGGATCGCTCTGGCGTGCGTCCGTTTCAAAGATCTGCGCCAGTTCGCGATCGCTTTTCGGCCGCCGTGTTCGTTCGTGCTCGCGCTGCGCTCCACCACGCTGCTGCGCCATGGACGCGCGCTCCTCTCCACTTCTTTGTCTTCGCGCTTCTTCCGATGGCTCGTCGCGAGCGCTCGCCCACCGCCCAACCCGTCCAGACCCGGAACGGGACGGCTCTTCGGTACCGGTGTTATCATCGGCGGGCTCGCCCGCATGTCGAGAGTATCCCGACCAGCGTTCATCATAGCCGCCGTATTCCTCGCCGGTATCGACCTCGGGACCGCCCGCTTCAGCGCCCGGAGCATAGGGAGGATAGTGATCCCCGGACGACTGCTGATAGTCCCACGGCAGTTCGAACGAGCTCGCCACCGCGCGCTGGGAGATCTGTTTCGTTTCCTCGTCCGGCTCCTCGTCGAACTCCCACCCGCCCTCAGCGCGGTGTCGACGCCTGCCGCGGATGATGAGCACCGCCACCAATAGGCTTAGCGCGCCAATAATGGCCAAAACCGCGATCACGATCGTACGGTTCTCACCAAAGAGGAGCGAGAAGAGTGACCCATCGCCCGCCACGGCGTCCTCATCGTTCGGAACGATCTCGAGCGCGACCGCATATCGTGACCCGTTCGTACCGTTGACATCGGTCTCGACGCCAAGCTTTGCGTTCGGTGTCACCGTCCAATGGAAATAGACCGTCTTGTTCCCGCCCGCACCAATTCGTGGCACGACGGTCTCGTTGACCACTTCATCGGCGTCGAGCAAGATGACATCGACGTCGGTGGCCGCCGCGTCGCCACGGTTCTCGACGGTCACCCCGATGACGATGGTCGACCCCACGCTGGCGGGATCGGTGCTCGGGACCGCAACGATACGAAGCTCCGGTGCGGGCGGCAAAACGATCTCGATGGAAAGTTGCCGCGCGGCGGTCTCATCGCCGTCGTCGACGGTGAGCGTGACCGTGTGGTTCCCCATGGTGAGATTGCGGGTACAGAATGTCGGTCGCGCGCCGCGCGAGAGCTCACCGTCGCGTGAGGAGTGCCACGTATAGGTCAGTGTGTCACCGTCGAGGTCTACGGTGCCCGAGGCGTCGAAACAGACCTGCGCACCCACCTCTGCGGTAAAGCCGTCGCTGGGAATCTGGATGACGGCGTCGGGCGCACGGTTCACATCGCTCACTCGGAGCTGCCATTGCTTTTGCTCGGCCGTTTGGCCATCGTCGACGGTGGCGATGATCGTGAACGGCGAATATTTGTGCGAACGGTTCCCGGTGAAGCGTGCAACGAACGCAAAGGTCGAACCGTTGGCGCCGGGAACGCGGTCGCCGTTGATCGACCAACGATAGTCCAACCGATCGACCTCGCCGGCGGACGGGTCGATCGTGCCGTCACCGTCGAGGTCGTCATCCTCGTCGTACGCCTCGATGCCAAACTCGAGCTGTTCGCCTTCGGCGATATCGAGCGCGCTTGCATCATGCGGCGTCCAGTCCACGATGCGCGGCGGACGGTCGGGGATATGGATCGTCACCTCCCACTCTCGCGAGACCACCGCGCCACCGTCGTCGCGCACCACCGCCGCAAGAGTATGGTTGCCGGCTTGATCCGCCGTTGGGGTGAGCGTGAGGCCGGTCTCGCCCTCACCCGCCAGCAGTACTTGCCCTCCCAGCGTCCAGTTGTAGACCAGTTCAGCGGCGGGGCTCTCATTATCGTCGGCGATGACCCAGAAGCTCGATTCGACGTCGACCTCGAGATCGACCGCCGTGGCGTTCGGCTGCGCCTCGACGATGGAGGGCGCAGTATTATTATCCTGCCCCGTCACCCTCCACGCCATGAAAGTATT
>CAZSUE010000494.1:0-4417 GCA_964609045.1 uncultured archaeon
CAGCTCCAGCGCCTGGTGGACGAGACCCGCGCCGCCTTCGGCCAGATCGACATTCTCGTCTGCAACGCTGCCTCCAATCCCTATTTCGGGCCGATGGAGGGGATTTCCGACGAGCAGTTCCAGAAGATCCTCACCAACAACATCATGGCGAATAACTGGCTGATCCAGATGGTCCAGGGCGACATGCGCGCGCGCAAGGATGGCGCCATCGTGATCATCTCCTCGATCGGCGGCCTGCACGGCTCGCCCGTCATCGGGGCCTACAATGTCTCCAAGGCCGCCGACTTCCAACTCGCGCGCAATCTCGCCGTGGAATACGGGCCGGACAATGTGCGCGTGAACTGCATCGCACCGGGCCTGATCAAGACCGACTTCGCCCGCGCGCTCTGGGAAAACAAGGAGATCCTGAAGACCTCGCTTGCCGGCACGCCCATGGGACGCATCGGCATGCCCGAGGAAATCGCCGGGGCGGCGGTGTTTCTCGCCTCGAAGGCTGGCGCATACATCAATGGTCAGAACATCGTGGTCGATGGCGGGGCCACGATCAGCGGCATCCGGAGCTGAGGCGTTTTCCCCAGGCTTGATGGCGAACAAATCCTGCCCTTGCCCGTTGGTGTTGTTGAACAGACACCAGCGAGGACCCTCTTCGACGAAGCGCATCGCCCCGTCTATTCGGTCGACCCATCCAGCGTCTGCGGCCCGGGCGGTGGCGCCAATGCTGCCGGCGGCTACGCCGATATGGCACAGCATATCCTCGATAACGGCAACTACGAGATCAATATCACGCATGAGCGCCTGACGCCCGAGATGCTCGAGGACTGCGATATCCTCGTCGTACCCTGTTCATTCTCGACCTATGACCCTGCGGCCGATTATGCCGATGCCGAGATCGACGCGATCGAGCAATGGGTCAAGGCGGGTGGCGGGCTCCTCCTCATCGCCGACCATAGCAGCTTCGCAACAGATATGGACGATATCGCCGCACGGTTCGGCGTGCGATGGGGCCACAACGTCGTTACCGACCCCGATCCCGAGGACTACGTGGGTGGTACCGACTACTGGATCGTGTTCGATGAAGAGGACAACATGCCGCTGAAGCACCAACCGCCGGATGAGGACGAGATTTACAAGATCACGGAGAATATCAGCCGGATCGAGTACTACTGCTCCAACGCCTTCGTACAGGAATCGGAGGAGGCGAAGGCGCCGCTCATCACCGACAGCAACGCGAATATCCCCAACGAGCCAGCGCTCCTCGCCATCCCCAACGGCAATGTCACGGGCGCCGGACGGGCTGTTTTCATCACCGACAGTAATGTCTTCGATAACGCCGAGGACTGTGACAACGACGGCGACCTCGATTTCTGGGACAGCGACAACGAACAGCTCGCGCTCAATATCATCGACTGGCTCGCACCGCGTCCGTACGAGATATCGCTCATCTCCGGCGAGGAAGACCCCATTACCGGCCTCCCCAAACCGCTCATCGATTATATCGAGCCTGGAGAGACCACCGAGTTCGACATCGAGGCGTGGAACCTCGGCCTCCGCGAAGACCAGATCACCTTCGAGCTCGAAGGAGTACCGGAGAACTGGACCGCGGAACTGTCCGAGACCGAGACACCTACCATGGAGAGCAACGACTGTTTCCCGTTCACGCTCACCGTTACCGCACCGGACCACGATGTGGGCTATGACGATTATGCCATGATCCGCGTCCACGCCCAATCGGTCAACGACGAGAACGCCACCGACTATATCGATACCTATACCTTTCTCGAGATACGGCTCGATTTTGACATCAGTTTCCGCGTCGAGACCGACCCCGCTTCCGGAAAGAAAGAGGATACGGTCGATGTGGGCGAACCATACCAATGCTCACTCGGGTTGACCAATCTCGGAAATGTCAACGATACCTACGATCTCGAGTTATCGGGCCTCCCGGAGTCATGGAGCTGGAACCTCAGCGAGACCGAGATCTCACTCGGCGCCAGCCGATACGGCGACGCATCACGGACCATCATCGACCTCATCGTCACACCGCCGCTCTCCGCCTCCGCTGGTGAGACTGTCGATATCGAGATCGAGGTGACCTCGCAGCTCAGCTGTGAGATCGCCAGCTCGCCCATGCAGCGGAGCGATAATTTAAAGCTGAAGGTCAGCGCGTTCCAGCTCATCGATATCGATTGTGACGAGAAGAACCAGCGCGCCGATCCCGGCGCAAGCGCGCAATATGTGATCAGGGTAACGAATAACGGGAACGGCTACGATACCGTCTTACTCGAGGTCGACTCCACCGCGATCTATCAAGATGAGGCGGACGACCTCGACTGGACCTATGCAATATCCCACGAAAGCATCCGGATCGCACCGCAGGCAACCGAACGGGTGATACTAACGGTCTACGCACCGCGAACTTCGATGGCCGGGGCCAAGATCCCCATCGCCGTAGAAGGACGGCCGCAGTCCGGCTCCGCCACGGACGAGGTCGGGCTGACATGTACGGTCAACCAGATCGTCGCCATCACCGTCGAAGCGGTCGACGAGGAGAGCGCAACAGGCAAACCCGGCG
Source organism: uncultured archaeon (assembly GCA_964609045.1). Lineage (GTDB taxonomy): Archaea > Thermoplasmatota > Penumbrarchaeia > CAZSUE01 > CAZSUE01 > CAZSUE01. The sequence continues at coordinate 2,573 of CAZSUE010000494.1, forward strand.
AGACCATCGCCTACGAGATCGCCATCGAGAACGAAGGCAACGGTGAGACGATCGTCGCGCCCAGTATCGCCCAGATGCCACGGCTCTGGACCCATCGCTTCGTAGAGACCGAACCCATGATCGGGGGCGAATTAAACGCATCAGACGAGGATGAGATCCATCGAGTAACACTCAAACCATGGTCATCGGACACGATATGGCTCCTTATCACACTGCCGGAAGGTGCGCTGGCGGGCACCTACGATCTACGGATCAATTGCTCCACCGAAGAGCTCTACCAACATCTCGAGGTCGAGACGACAGTCGAACAGATCTATGGGATCACCGTCAATGCCGGGAACGACCGGCTGATGACAGAGGCCGAGCCCGGTCGGCGAAGATCGTTCGTCTTCTCGTTCACGAACGAGGGCAACGGCGCGGATACCGTCACGCTCGAATGTTCCGACATCGTTTCAAGTGCGGGGGTGACCCAGAACGACTGGTCCTATTCATTTGTAGCCGTCGCCACCGCCAACGATTTCAGCCAGGAAACAAGGATCGGCCACGATTTTGCCGAACCGATACCCGCGCTCGACTATTACGATCTCGAGCACCAGCGTGTGATCGAAACGGTCTCGTTCACGCCCGGTTCATCCACCACAACGACCGACACCATCGATGTCGCGCTCGCGCCGCACCAGACCGTATGGGCCAAGCTCATCATCAACTCCCCACTCACCGCCAATCGTGAGACATACCAAACCACGCTCCTCGCCACCAGCAGTTTCGGCTCCTCCGATGAGAGCCTGACATTCGCCGTGAGGATCAAGAACAGCGACCTCGTCATCGCGCAAGATATCGAGTTATCGGGGCGATTGGTCGCCGGCGAGTTCGTTTCCATCACCGTCCCCGTCGAGAACCGCGGTGATATCGCCGCATTCGACGTCACCGTGGCGCTCTATATCGATGGGGAGCGGGTCGCGTCCGAACTGATAGGCAAGATCGAAGCGGGGGAGGAAAGCTTCGTTTCGTTCACATGGAAGGCAGACGCGGGTTCGCATACCATCGCGGTGCGAGCAGACCCCGATGGCAAGACCACCGAACTCCATGAGGATAATAACGAGAAAGAGATCGCAGAAACGATCGAGGAGGGTGGCGGGCTCTTTCAGCCCGGCTTCGAGGTCTTCCAACTCCTTCTCGCACTCCTCTTTATCGCGCCCATCGTAGAGACATGGCGCCGTCGACGACATTGATACGCCAGTACAGCGAGAGGATAAAAAGCGCGATCGGCGTGCGGTCCATTCCACTTCCAAAGCAGCGCGTAACGCTTATCCTCCGTCGAGCACTTCGCCTTTTTCACGCGCGATCGACTCTTCGAGCGACGCCGTTCTCTTTTTCAATTCATGCGAGAAGATGATGACGATCCCGCCCCAGACGAGCGGCGCAAAGAGGACGAGGACCGCGCCGAAGGAGAAGAGTTCCGGGATAATATAGCCAGTATAATCCCGGATCGTCATGAGGAACACGCCCAGCACCACCACCGGCAGCAGCCCCATCAAGAAACTATTGTAGAAGATAAGCCGGATCTTAGAACGTTTCTCCTCCAGCGCATCGAGTTGCGCCTCCAGATGCTCCAGCTCCTCGCCAGCGGCTGCATCAACCTCTATTTCCGGTTGAATCATTGACATCCCTCCAGCACCACACCCGATCGATGTTCGCCCTTTTAAGAATGTCCATATCCAACAACTCAACCCATGCGCCCAAACAAACCAAAACGCCATGCTCGACCCCCACCTCGATCGTTGACCGCTCCCCGCACCCCGCTAACCGCTCCCCGCTCCCCGCTAACCGCTCCCCGCTCCCCGC
>CAZSUE010000495.1:0-4413 GCA_964609045.1 uncultured archaeon
CTTCCGACGCTTGTCCATGGGTTTTATATGTCAAAAACGCAAACCTTTTTGGCCCAAATATGAGGGTTTTTCGCTTTGGACTCCGCGTGGCGATGTGGGTCTAAATTCAGTGTTGTGGGGTATGGGGCGTTATGGTGGGTGGAGTCGCTCGGGGCGCACTCATTTCGGAGCGCCGGGGAGCACATGGCAATGATGTGCGTGATGGATGGTGATGGGTGGCAATCGGTGGTGATAGGTGGCAATCGGTGGTGATAGGTGGCAATTGGTGGTGATGGGTGGAATGGTCGGGGATGGCGGTGCGTTCGGCTCTTGGCGGAATGGTCACCATTGAGGCGTTGTGGGGACCAAATCTACATATGGAAGTGTTGCGATGGTTTCGCCATGTGCGTCCGTTTGCATCGGTCATGTTCGGGGAGCGCCGTGGCAGCGAGGCCCGTGCGAACGCTTCCGCTTTTGGTCACTGTCGTTCTCCTCATCTTTCTCTCGGCCGCTCCGATCCTCCCGTCGGTATCCGAACGAAATCTTGCGACCGCTGCCCCCTCGGGGTCTGGGTATGGGTCTTGGTCGGGTGCGAATGCGGTTGTGAGGGGCGGTGCGGGCGCTCCGACGCGCGCGGTGGAGCCGATGGTGATGGGGTTCCTCCCGTATTGGACCGCCACGGATTACGAACCGGATTATGGCGCCTTGACGCATCTCGTATGGTTCGGCATCTCGCTGAACGCGGACGGAACGGTGAAAAATAGTGGTGGTTGGCCGGGGCTCGATCATGTGGCGGCGAACAACGCGCAGTCGCATGGTGTGGAACTGGTCCTCTGCTTCACGCTCTTTAACGACGACGACATCCATACCTTACTGAGCGACCCGCAGAAACGTGACACGGCGGTCCAGACCATCGTGGGTGAGGTGGAAAAGGGCGCCGACGGTGCGAACATCGATTTCGAGCACCCTTCTTCGAGCGCGGACAAGACACCGTTCGTCGATTTCGTGAGCGCGCTCAATATCTCGCTGAAGAGTGCGGGCGGGTACCATCTCAGCGTCTGCGGCCCGAGCAAGGACTGGTGGGGCTCGTACGATTACGATCTATTGGCCGCGAACTGCGACGCGCTCTTCATCATGGGCTATGCGTACCATTACCAGGGCTCGGGTTCGACCGGTGCGGTTGCGCCGCTGGACGGCGGTTCGATCAATCTCCGCGCCACGGTGCAGGAGTATTTGGACGGCGATTGCCCGCCGGAGAAGATGGTGCTCGGGCTGCCGTGGTACGGGTTCAAATGGCCCTGCGTCAGCGACGCGGCGGGCGCGTCGACCACCGGCACGGGTAGTGCGATGTTCTACGAGAGCGCGCTGGCGGATGTGGCGCAGTATACGCGCCGGTACGATAGTACGGCGGAATCGCCGTGGTACGCGTACGAGAGCGGCGGGCAATGGTACCAGTGCTGGTACGACGACGCTGCGAGCCTCGGTGTGAAGCTGGATTATACGGTAGCACAGGGGCTGGGCGGGACCGGCGTGTGGGCGCTTGGGTACGAAGGCGACCATATGGATATCTGGGACGAGCTTCGTGCGCGTTTCGTCAATACGAGTGTCACCCCACGGCCGTTGGCGGGGTGCAGGGTGGCGCTGGACCCGGGCCACGGCGGCGCGGACCGCGGCTGGCGCGTGGGCGGGCTGGTGGAGGCGGAGCTGACCTTGGACATTGCGCAGCGTACCCGCACGTTATTGGCGGCGGAGGGCGCGACGGTGGAGCTGACGCGCAGTGGTGACACTGCGCTGGGGCGGAGCGCGCGCGCCGATGCGGCCAACGCGTTCGGCGCCGATCTCTTCGCGTCGATCCATTTCGATAACGGGAGCCATTACGACCGCGCGTCGGCGGTTGCGTACGCCGATCGGCACTGGGAGGAGCGCAACCCGGACTATAACGATTATACGCCGCAGGGGGGCGACTGCGCCAATTATGTATCGCAGTGCCTCATCGCGGGCGGGGTGACGCTTCTCGAGGGCGACGACGGCGCGGGGCACGGTGTGGACTCGTGCGGCTGCATGCCGTTTTGCGATTACCTGCATGGTCATTTGGTGGACGAGCTGGGCGCGTATTGGACCTATATCGACGAGGCGGGAACGCCGCCGGCGGATCTGCGTCCGGGCGATGTGATCATGTACGGCGACACGGTGGGCGACCACTGGCGCCATGCGGTGATCGTGGTGGAGGGGAGCGGCGACGCGGCGTTGATCAACGGTCATACCTCGGACCGTTACCACGAGCCGTGGGATTATGCACTGGGCTATTTCGATCGTGTGAACTTCTACCGTCTCCCCGATCATCCGGGGCGGCACGGTGCGCGGACGCTCCATTATATCACTTCCTCGACCGGCCCGGCGGCGGCCGATGCGGTGCAGGACCGGCTCGTTGGCGATCTCGGGCTCGGTGACGGCGGCGTGCTCGGCGCGCGGTTCGCGGAGCTCTCGGAGACGGCGATGCCGGCGATATGGGTCGAGAGCGGGACATTGGACAATGGTACTGACGCGGCATTATTGGATAGCGCGGCGGACCGTGCGCGTGTGGCGCGTAGCATCGCGTGGGGGATCATGGACTGGTACGGTGTGGCGCCGGCGGTGACGGCGCTGCCCACGGTGATGGCGATCGACGCGCGTGCAAGTGGCGGGGTGGTGGAGATACGGCTGAACACGAGCGCGCCTTTGATGCGGTCGCAAATCTGGCTGCGCGAGGATGCGTTGGGTGGGTCGCTGGTGGTCAACGGGACCTATCTCGATCTCGGGGCGCTGGCGCCGACCGCTCAGATCGTGCTTTCCGACCGAACTCTTGCGAATGTATCGTGGTCGTACGAGGAGGATTGGCCGCCTTCGCTCGTGCTCGAGTGGGCGGGTGCGGATCGCGCGCTGAACTGGACGCTGAATGTCACAGCGAGCGGAATAACGCTACGCACGCGTACGAATACGGCGCCAGTGTTCGATCCGCCGTTGGAGATCAGCTTATTGGAGGACGGTGAAACGCGTGTGGCGCTCGCGCCGTATTTGGACGACGACTGGCCGCTGTCCGAGCTCGTCATCGAGGTGGATACGGGTGGGCTGCCCGTAGCGGTCGATGTTGCGGTGGAGAACCACACGACGACGCTGGTGGTGGTGGCGGGGGATAACTGGTCCGGGTCGGTGGCGATCGATATCATGGTCACGGACGCCGGCCAGGACGGTATTGCGGGGAGCGGCGACGAGCTGCGATGTAACGCCACGCTAATGCTGGTGGTCGAGAGCGTCAACGACGCGCCGCGAGTGATAGGGATCGGCGACGCCATCTACAATGTGACGCACTGGGAGCGCGCGGTGGACGAGGACAGCGTCTGGGTGGGTGCGCTCGCTATTCGCGACCCCGACGGCGCTACGCAGCTCGTGCGACTGATGAACGCCGTCTCGAACCTCACGCTCTATCCCGATAATGCGACGCTGATCTTTCGTCCGACGAACGCGGATGTGGGGGTGCATACGGTGCTACTCAATATCAGCGACGGTATGGCGGAAACGGAAGTGACGCTGCGGCTGGTGGTGAGGAACCGCAACGATGCGCCAGAGGCGTGCATCGTTGCGCCCGTGGAAGGCGCGGAACTGGTGGAGGGTGCAGTTCGGCTGGACGGGTCTCTCAGTACGGACCCCGACGCGGTCCATGGCGATCGGCTGGAATATCGCTGGGTGCGGCTCGACGATGATGGCGCGCCCATTGCGGGCACCGCACTGGAGGGGGCGGTGGTGCATGTGGCGCTGGCGCCGTCGAGCTATCGCTATCGGCTCACCGTCCGCGATCGGTCGGGCGCGAACGATAGCGCATTGGTCGCATTCACGGTTGTGGCGGACGGTGATGATGATGGCGGGAACGGGAGCGACGGTGGCGATGCGGGTGATAACGAGACGGGTAATGGGAGCGTTCCCGCATTGGAGGATGCGCTCGCGTTCGCACCGGTGGGGGAACGGATACGGCTGGCGCGCGGCGATGTGGGGCGGTTCTCGGTGCTTGCCGTACCCCGTATCCTCGCGAACTGTACGATGGTCTGGACGCTGGACGGCGCGACGGTCGGGGATGGCGACGAGCTTGCGCTCAATAGCTGGTTCCTCGCGAAGGGGGCGCATTTGCTCGCGGTGACGGTCCAGTTGGAGTGGGGAGGCCACGCTCCGGAGACGGTCGTGCATGATTGGTGGGTGGAGATATACGAAAACGCATCGGGCGCTTCTAACGTTACCAACGGTGGCGATCTTCATTCGTCCATCGTGGCGCTGCCGGATGCGGTGGCGGTGGACCTCGGTGTGGGTGAGCGGGTCTCGTTTGGGTACGAGATCGATCCACAGGCGTTCGATCGCGCTGATCGCGTCAGCGTGCACTGGTATCTCGACGGGGAGGAGGTTGCG
>CAZSUE010000496.1:0-4396 GCA_964609045.1 uncultured archaeon
CGTTCCCGACATACCTCAGGAGATCGTGCGTGCTGACGCACCCCTATAAGCGCTGGCCAGGCCTCGCGCCGTTCCCGACTTGGATCAGCAGATCGTGCGTGCTGACGCAGCTCTAGAGGTGCTGGCAAGGCCTCGCGCCGTTCCCGACTTGGATCAGCAGATCGTGCGCGCTGACGCAGGTCTAGAGGTACTGGCCACTTAGCGCGCGATTCCCGACTAAGCTCAGCAAATTCATGTGTGCTGACACAACCCTAAATGTGCTGGCTCGTCCCGCGCGTCCTTCCCGACTTGCCTCAGCAGCCCCGCCAGCGCTGACGCAGCCCTAGAGGCGCTGCCCCGGCCCGCGCCCCCGTCTCCCTCGGCGCGCAACCGCCCCGACGATGACGACGAGACCGATGACGGCCAGCGGCACCCCGAAACCGGGGATACCTTCGTCCTCCTCCTCCCCGCCGATTCCGTACGGCTCCTTCCAATCGTCGGAGAGATGGAAGATCTCGCTGTAGACATCGGCATTGATCGACCAGGCGGAATCGGTCCCGTCCTCGGCCACGGCGGAGACGACATACCAGTTCAGATCCTTCCCGGCGATATGTTCCTTCATATAGGAGAGCGTGAACGCATAGGAGGTGTCGGTGATCAGCTCCGGGCCGATCCTCGCACCGTTCCGATCCTTATAGAGGAGCCGTGGGTCGTAGACGCGGTAGCCCTTCGCACCGTCGATCGGGTTCCATTCGATGGTGCACTTCTCGTCGCCCTGGTCCCACTCGATCCAGGCGTCGTTCGGCGGCTGGATCGACGCTTCATTCGGGTACTTCCAGCGATAGAAATTGAACCCCTCCGGCGGCTTCTCCACACCCCAGGTGAATAGTTGGTTGACCTCGCCCATGAGGTACATGTAGGTCCCATCCCCGTAATCGCATGGGAAGAACGGTTCGTTAATGCCCTGACGGCCGCCGTCGGCGCTATTGAGCCCGTCGTAGAACATCTCGCTCGTCAGCGTGGCCTCGCCGGCGGGAAAATCGATGCGCTGGACGCGGATATTGGCCACGCCCCAATCCTCGCAATTGCTCGACTGGTCGTCTGCGTCAGCATCGCCGTCGGCCGTATGCGTGATCGATCCGTCCTCGTGTCGGTAGTAGGTCGCTTCGCCGGTCTCGCCGCCGAACACGAAGAGCTGATCGCCAGCCGGTTTCACCAGCACCCCGTCCACGGCGTACTGGAGGATGATATTCTTCACCTCGATGGTATCGGTCTCGATGTTCCAGCGGACCACCTGGGTGGGGAAGAAATCGTCCTGGAACACATCGGTGTTCTCGAACGCATAGACATAGGGCGTAGAGAAATAGAACGGCATATCCATATCGAGCTCGAGCGCGTCGCGCGCGTTCAAGAGCGTGGCGCCGAGGTTCGTCGTCTCGTCCGTCATCGTGTCGTGGAGCAGCCAGACCGGGAATTTATCGTAGGAGCCGTAGTTCTCCTTGACCTCGACGAGGAGGAGTAGCTTGCCGTCTCGCGTGGCGAAATATTGGTCCACCCGCATCTTCGCCGAGTGCGCCTCCGTGTACCCGGTGAGGTTCGAAAGGTTCAGCGTCTGGGTTTCCGTTTCGATCGTATGGTCGGTATTATAGTTCGAGAGATCGTGGACGGTGATGTCGAGCCTGACCAGCCCGTCATGGCCCCAGCTCGGTTGGTAGCCCTCGTAGGGATGACGATGGAAACGGTTGAAATTGAAGCGGTTCGGGCCGAGCCCGTTGATCGTATAAAGACGGTTCGAGGCATCGGCCACACCGGTGGGGAGCAGCGCGAAATTGACCGAACTCTCCGTGGCTTCGTAGTTCCCCGACGCAAAATCCACCGCAACACCGCCCTTATAAGTATCGCCGATATAGAGCGTCTCACCCACGACCGTATAGTCCAACCATTTTGCCGTGTTCTCGAACTCGACATCGTCAATGGGAACGAACACGGACTCGATGGACGGCTGGCCGTGGTATCTCGCCGCCCCGCGGGTCGCAGTGGGTTCGCCATTCGTCTCCAGTAAAGAAAAAGGTGCGCTTGCGAAGCCGCTCCTCGAAATAAGAAAGAGGCCTATCAGCACCATGAATATATCGACGATCGTTCGTCTCATTTTCGTCCCTCCGTTATATCGCCATTCTGGACCCCATATCGTTGTGATTGTACATTGCTATAATAATGGCGTAGCGTAATGGCAAAGTTGTCCGGGGAAAAAAGCGTTTATGCACACCCTTGCGGATTGGCTGGCGTCGAGGAGTTATCGCGGGTGGTGGCGATGCCGATGATCGCACTCTCTTTCATCGGCTACGGTCGTTCGTGCGGAAAATGCTATTTTAAGCACGCGGTCCCAGGGGAGCGTGATCACCCTCTACTTAGACTTTGTGCAGAAAAGCTAAGTACTCGATATAGGCCGATGCTGGTCACTACCGGGGGCAACGATTCTCCCGACGCTCATCGATATCTACTGCCTCGAGTGAGTGATCTGCTTATAGATAATTGAAGTTGCCGTATAATAAGGTCGTTACCTGGTCGCGTTTTTCGTTGCCCGTTATGACTATGCGATACACCTACCGACTCGGCTCGGACCAGTGAACGTCACATTCGGATCGGAACATACAAACCTTAATACCCCAGTTGCTCATTGGTGGCCAGTATTCCCATGGACATGGATTATGTAACGATCGTGACCGCATCGATCCTCTGGCTGTCGCTGGGCGTGCTCGGAACGGGCTATCTATACAATGTCTACCATGTCCGGCGCCGAGACGGTGGGGAGGGGGACGAGGAAGAGGACGAGGAAGGGGACGAAGAAGGGGATAGATATGGAGCTGCGGCCCCGCCCGTCGCCGCCGCCGATGAGGCGAATATCGAGGAGGGTCGCCTCGGCGGTAGTGTACGCGATACCGACGGAGATGGTAGGGATGAACACCGTCCCCGCCGCTCACTCGGTGCGGTCTTTCGTTGGGCCACCGGTAGTACGAGGAAACGCATCTTGTTGGTACTGCTCGCCATCGCGGTCTCGGCAGTGGTCACCGAACCGCTCTATTGGTCGCTGGCGGGAGAGCGTGCCGACGAACTCGCCGATGCCAGTGGGCGGTTGCGCGACGACCCGCCACTGACGACGGGCGAGGAGCGACTCATCTACGGCACTATCCAGATGGTATATTGGTACGACCCCGCCGGCGGGGGACGGGACGAAGGGGTCGGCTATTTCCGCTATGCAAAATTCGAGGGCGAGTCGTTCAGTTTCGGCACGCAGTCACGAGTGGAGACACAGATCTACCGCAATACCACGCTGCGCGACCCTCTCGTCCGCGAGCTCACGCTCGAACGCGTGATCTTCGATAATGTGACCTTCATCGACACCCAATTCGTCGCGGCACGGTTCGACCATGTCGTGTTCAATCGTGTCCGGTTCGTGAATGTGTCCTTCGAGGATTGCACATTCATGGCGGTGAAGCAGACGGGAAAGTCCTTTTCGGCGGTGATCGAACCGTCGCTGACCGTGCGGATCGACGGGCTGGAAGTGGACCTCGATACCGATGCTGGCGAGGATATCGGCGCGCAATATCGCCGTCTCGACGCGCTGCGCGATACGCCGGTCTATTTCCGCGCCGTACCCATGCGCGTGGAGCGGACGCTGAGGGATGCCGACGGCGAGGAGATCGCGGGCGCCAGCGGAGAATGGCTCACTTTGACGCCGGCGCCTGACGCCGTCAAACCGCGGTGGCCGCTCTCGCTCTACTGGGTCGTGGTCGCGGTGGCGGCGCTGGCGGCGATCACAGCGATCATACTCCGTATCGACCGAGGGGGTCATCTCACCATCGGGTGGGGCTGGCTCCTATTCGGGAGCTACTGGCTCGTCTATACGCTCCTCACCTATGAGAAGAACCCGACCAACGCGCTCTTTACCGGGGTGGCGTTCCCGTTCTTCGCGTACCTCGCCTATCACGAGTACTGCAATTATCGCTGGAAGGAGGAGGTGGAAGGGCTCCGTTGGGTGGCGGGCACGACCTTCATTGCGGGTGTGGGCTATTTCCTCATCGATTCCGTCCCGCTCATCGCCTGGGGCATCATCTACGCCGTCACCTACCAGACCTCTGCGTTATTGAACCTGTTCGGGTACGAGCCCGAGGGCGTGGGCGTTTGCGTCGGCGGTACCAGCTGGGTGGGGCCGGAAGGTATCTCCGTCTCGATCGTGGGATCGGGCATCTCGATCATCCTCGCATGTACCGCGATCCAGGCGATCATCCTCTTTTTCGGGATGATCCTCACCACGCATGCCCCGCGCCGACGCAAGCTCGCCGCGTTCCTCGTCAGTGTGCCGGTGATCTACGCCCTCAACCTGGTGCGAAATATCGGCATCATTTATCTCTACAAC
>CAZSUE010000497.1:0-4390 GCA_964609045.1 uncultured archaeon
GCACACGGTTGCGCGTACGCAGTTCGAGCCCACGGCGTTCAAGAGTGATGCGGGGATGGACGCCATTACGGCCATCTATCGCGAATTAGTGGATGGATGACAGCCGAGCGGCCGCTCGCCGGGGAGGAGTCTAGAATCATATAGGCCATACATGGGCGGCCTCAGACCACATATGATCTGGTAACCCCTCCCATGGATGGCAGCTTGTCCAAAGAGCGACACACGCTGTTGGGTTAGAGGCGAAAGAGTATGCCGAAGATCTTCTTTTGCGCCTTGCGGATGTGCTCGAGAAAGGTCGCGTGCGAGATGTCCAGCTGCGCCGCCACGCTCCGGGCGTTATTGCGTTTCGGTATATCGAAATACCCCTCCTCCATAGCTGTTCGCAGGCACCGGTGCTGTTGCGTGGTCAACGCCGAGAGCGCGCCTCGTCCCTTCACCGTATAATTCTTGATCGAGAGCGTCTCGAAATCGGCCCCCCAGCCTTCGATGAAGGTGAGAAATTTATTGATATTCGCGTTCGTGCCCACGATGGCACCCTCGATATAATCGCGCTCCAGGATAATGGGGAACTCGAAGAAGCATTCGAACACATTGGAAAAGACCTTGATCATATCGGACGAATCCGAAGGGAAGGTACCGCTGAGGAGTGCGAGCGTGGTAGAATCGCGCGCCGATATCTCGGTCACATCCGCGATGAACGGCAGCGAGATCAGACATTCCATAGTTGGCTCTTTGCGCCACTGGAGTTCCACGACGAAGATGAACTTCGTGAAGGTCTGCATCAACGGCGTCATGATCTCGATACGCCGCAAAGAGTCGAATATCTCGCGATAGCCGATCTCGAACACATCCGGCGGATGATAGCGCATATTGATGATCCGTAGCTCGAGCATCGACATTCACACCGAACCGTACATAGAAGGCCTTCTACTTATACCTTATTATCGAGCCGCCCATGGAAGGCAGCACATTTACCAATGCGGCCTTACATATCTCTAGCGATGACGCGCTTCGGTGAGAGGCTCAAACGGTATCTTCAGCTCGGACGTGTCCAGACCGCCATGCTCACCGTTATCGGGATACTCTTCGGGGCCTATGCCTCTGGTCCGATCACACCGATGTTGATCCTGCAATTGTTCTTCATCGGGTTCTTCGCCCACCTCTATGGCAACGCGCTCAATGAATTGGCCGATCGGCGGTTGGATGCGACCGTTCCGGAGTGCGCGACCAAACCGCTGGTGGCGGGGACGATCAGTGTTCGAAACGCCTGGGCCTTTACGGTGACGGCGCTGGGACTCGCCATGGGCGCCGCGCTCCTCTTCTTCTGGCAGCCGACGACCATTGCGTACGCTGGGCTCTCGCTCGGGCTGATCACCTTCTATGATCTGAAAGGCAAGCACCTCCCCTGGCTCTATGATTTCTCGCTTCCCGCAGGTGTGGCGTTCTCGACGCTGTTCGGGGCCAGTGCTGCCAACGGTGTGACACCGCTGGCGCTCGTGTTCGCGTTCATCTCGCTCTGGGCGGGGGCGTTCATGGAGTGGGAAGGTGCCATGAAGGATGTGGAGACGGACCGGCAGTCTCCCGTTCCCACGCGTGCGGTGCGCTGGGGCTATCGTCACGGTCGGACCCTCATGTGGCGCGATAAGAACTTCGTCTACGCGGTGGGGTTGAAACTCACGCTGCTCGTCACCTGCGCGCTCCCCATCGCATTTGCGCTCACCCCACCCATCTATATCGTCGTTTTCGTCTCGTTCGGTGTGCCCACCCAGCTCTATCTCCTCTTCCTCATACGCAAAACACACGAGCGCGGATGCTTCACCCGTCTTGCGGTCCAGAGCGAGACGGCCACGCTGATCTTGACCGGCGCGCTCCTCTTTCCGTCCATGGGCCTCCTCGGCGTGTTCGTGGTGCTCGTTGCCCCCGTGGTATGGTTCCTCTGCACCACGAGTTGGATCTACCGCTCGCCGATGCTGCCTACGGCGGTGTGATCTCGTACCGAGCGCGGTTCTCAGAGCGGCATGGCGAGGTGGCTCGCATGCGGCCCGGGCCATAGCGTTCAATTACTCTATTGCGCAGGTAGCATCTTCTGTGGACTTCACATTTTTATAGCAGCGCGGCATTTCCTTCTTCGGTATGCGGGGCTGGCCTTCCATTCACGATGAGGGGGCACATCCCGCCGAGAGCGCGTCGTTGCCGCTCTCTCCCGCTGGAGGAATATCGTGGGATATTTCACGCCCGAAGCGATCACGAAGACGCTACCCAAGATCGTGGGTCATCTCGAGGCTGGAGAGGAGGTGCTCATCTTTCGGGCACCCGATTGCGGCGAACTGCCCATCCTTCCCCAGACCGATTATGGGATCAGGGACGCGTTATTACGAAAATTCGCAACCAAAACGCTCTATTGGGAGAATATCGTACTCGTCAGCGCTGAAAAGATCTATGACCTCACGCTGAGTCGACCGCACGCCGAGGTGATCTCGAAGGTGATCGCGCAGGTCAGCCGGATCCGTTCGCGGTTCCCCTCGCTCCTCCATTGGGAGGATATGGAATATTTCCGCGGACGGCTCCCGCACACCGATCAATCGATCCAGTCGTACCTCGATCTCTCATGTCTCGGCTGCGACCTCCGCAGGATCATCGTCACCCCGCTGGAGTATGTATCGGAGTGCGGTTTCGAGGTGGTCTCGCATTCCTACGACGCGCTGGTCGATTGGGTCGAAGCGCTCGATATTACACCGGTGGCGCTCAAGAGCGATCATATCCAGTTGAGCTGGGGGAAGATCCTCCAGACGAAGGATCGCTATTTTGTGCTCGTCATCAACCTCCCGCAAACGCTTTGATTTGATTCGATTTGATTTGGTATGAAAAACATGGGAACGGGGGGTTGGAAAATGAGAACACTGGGGCCGCCCCACCCACCGCTGTTTTTCATTTGCCTTACCTGAAACAAAAAGTCCTTCACAAACCTCATAAAGAGGAGTTTTTGTTTCATTGTATTTGAGACAGCATCGTTCCGTTGCCATTCCCTTACCGCTCCATTCCTCGCCGTTCAATTCAATTCAATTCAATTCAATTCAATTCAATTCAGTTCAGTTCAGTTCAGTTCAGTTCCTTCCGATCTCAGTACCGAAGAGGCGTCCATCGTGGCACTATCAGTCAGCATCCTCGGCAGTGGCAGTACCGGCAACGCCATTCTCCTCCAGAACGGGTCGACCGCCGTCCTCCTCGACGCCGGGTTCTCCGGTCGCGAGCTCGAGCGACGGTTGGACACCGTTCAGTTCGACCCGCATACACTGAACGCCATCGTCGTTTCGCACGAGCATTCCGACCACACGCTCGGCGTGGGCGTCCTCGGCCGGCGCTATCAGTTGCCGGTCTATGGCAATCGCAAGACCCTGGGGCGGGTCAAGAAACGGTTGCGGAATGTGGAGCAGCGCGCCATTGCGGCACCGCGACGTTTCCAGATCGGTGAGCTGATCTTCACGCCGTTTTGCGTCTCGCACGACGCCCTCGACCCGTACGGGTTCGTCGTCTCCGCTGGTGGGAAACGCGTCGCGGTGGCTACCGATCTCGGCTATGTCTCGAAAAGCGCGCGCAAGCGGTTCGAAGACGCGGCGATGATCATTATCGAGGCGAACTACGACGATGTCATGCTCTGGAAAGGATCGTACCCCGAATCGCTCAAACGGCGGATCTTTAGTATCCACGGGCATCTTTCGAACGAAGCCGCCGCGCGGTTCCTCGCAGATGTCATCGTGCCCACGACCAAGCATGTCTGTCTTGCGCATCTCAGCCAGGATAATAATACGCCCGTGCTGGCTTATCGTACCGTTTCGCGTATCCTCGAGGAGAGCGGGCATTTGCCGTTCGGGTTCGATCTGCATGTCGCCACTGCCGACGAGGTGCTCGGCCCGATCTCGATCGAATAAAATGCCGCGCGAAGTGCGGGCGGTGTGTATCGGGTGTCGGTTGTCGGGTGTTAGGGGCTGACCGAGACCCCGGGCGTGGGCATGCCTATATTTATGTTTTATACAGCGCGCATGGACTGCTGAGCCAGCGTGCGAACGCGAACTTTCCCGCCCATCAGCTCCGTGCCTCCTTCCGCCTCCTCCCCAACTCGGTTTTTCTCTGTGTTAAAACGGCCAGCGCTATTGGGAATGGGCGCGTTTGGATCGGAAAGCGACCGAGTCTGGAGTCGAGACGCACGATCCATTGAGCCGCAGCAGGACCGAGGCGTAGTAGAGCTTGGCCAGCACCTCTAGATCTGCCTCAGCGCGTAACGGGCTGCTGAAGCAAGTCGGGAATTGCGTACACTTGAGCCAGCGATTCTATAGGTGCGTCAGCGCGTGGGATTTGCTGAGGCAAGTCGGGAATTGCGCACACTTGAGCC
>CAZSUE010000498.1:0-4382 GCA_964609045.1 uncultured archaeon
CATACCATACCATACCATACCATACCATACCATACCATACCATACCATACCATACTATACCATACTATACTATACATACGCTCGGATGCGTCGCGCACAGAGCATCGTTTTGCTCGTATTCCGTGAGTCGAACGAGCTGCTCTCACGAACAGGAATATGACGATGCACCGTTGACCAGATGAGAGAGAAATGGATCGAAGATCGAAAAGTGGAGTGAGCAAGTATGAGTGTTGCAGTAGCCGTGGCAATCACAGTCATTCTCATGATCGCCATCATCGTCCTCGTTTATTGGGCGGTATGGTTTCTCCTTCGCGAGCTTACGAAACGTCGTGAGGGTGGACCGGACCGTATCGCGCTCTATTTCGACGAGAATTTCCGCAATCTGATCGACGAATGGGACCTTCGAACGCGCTCTTCCATCAAGGATTGGCGACGGAATATGTCCAACCGGCTGGACGGTGTGAGATCGGACATCGCGCGGCTCAACGCCATCCGCGAATCGGTTGACGCACGCCTCGACAGGCTCACGCGCGAGATGAAGGACCTCGAGAAGTAACGATACCAAAATACATGACTCGACCGAAACCCCCCCGATATCGGTGAATAGCTGTGTCAATCGATAGCGCCCTTTACACACGGAGCACCTCTACGCTCTCTCCCTCTACCTCTCCCTCTACTGGTATGTTCCTCGATGCGAACGCCACCGCCAACGAGCTTGCCGAGTTCGGACAGGGGCGGTATTTCGAACTCCTCTCCGAGTATTTCGTCATCTTTCTCATCATCTTCATCGGTATCCTCGTGCTCATCCTCATCCCATTGATCATCAAGTTCGCCGCGAAGAAACCGTCCAAGGTCGAACTCCAGCTCGCCGAGATGGAGAACGAGCGCGAGAAGTTCAGACTGCTTTCGAAACAGATGCTGGAGGACGAGTTGGACACGGCCACCATGGTATTGAAACCCAAAGAAAAGGAAGAGCTTAGGAATCTCGATCTGGACAATTCGATCCTCGCGCGTAAGTTGCTCTATACGATGAACGAGGTAGAGAAGCGTACGAAACGACTGGAAATAGGCACGAGCGGTGCACAACTGGCCGATACACTGGAAGAGATCAAAGACCGTGAGCAAGCGACCTTCGGGCGCCAAAACGAGTGACGACCCATCTCGATACAACCCGCAGCATGGGTGGGTGTGCTCGGGGCGGCAATGGGTCCGTCACGCTTCGACGACGATGATACGGTTCATACCGATAACGAATACCAAATGCCATGAAGCAGCGCCTTCATTGAGCACGCATGTGAAGGCCATTTCGCTTCAGTTCAGATATAGTGGATGAAAAAGAACGGCGGAGGGGCGACCTTGGACTTAAACCCGAACCCAAATTCAAATTCAAATTCAAACCCAAAGCTCCGGTTTCTAGTTTGTCATACCTATCCAATGCCGACAACGGTTCCCATATTCGTCGACAGGACCAATACGGACTGATAGAAAACGGTTCGTGCATCGAACGCAAAACGATCGGATCAAAGGTGGATACGATGTTATATACACGACATTTACACGGCATGCCGGTGGAGACGCCGGTGGGTGAAGTGCTTGGGAAATTGGACGGACTGATCGTCGACATCCGGAACTGGAAAGTCGATCGCATCGTGGTCTCACCGGGCACCTTCAGGAAGAATAGCGCCTACGATCTTGCGGATGTGGAATCGTTCGACGAGGAGACGATGAAGCTCTATCTCCGGCCCGAGGCGACGGCCTATCCCGTGCCGGATCATTCCACCCACGAGGCGATGTTCCTCCGCGATCTGATGTGGAAGAATATCTACACCGCCGATAAGAAGCGCCTCAAATCGCTCTACGATGTGGACATCGCCACACAGTTGAAGCACTGGGACCTCTGGAAGCTTCTCATCCAGACCCCGCTCAAGCGGCGCCGGCTCCGCATCTCGCCGTCCGATATCGAGAAGGTCGCGGACACGATCACACTCTCACTCACGATGTCCACTATCGAAAAACGCGAGGCAGCGGCGGAAGCGGGCCGCGAGGATGAGGAATGATCGTATCGCACAGAAGGCCCCGAGCGGATGATACTTTGCCATCGCCGCTCCTTCATTCCACGGCGCGCAGCGCATTGTAGTTCATTCCTCTATCGTAACATATCATATCATATCATATCATATCATATCATATCTCCATCGACAGGGCATCGACATTGCATCTTAATGTGCATTCCATTTACCGTTCCAATTATATCGAGACTCACGCTCACAGACACAGACCGTTGCGGTCATGAACGATAGCACGACCGCGGCGGTCGATCCTTGAAACACGATCCGTTGTGACCATGGAGGTGGTTCAAATGGCAGAAGAAAAGAAAAAGACCGAGGAAGAAAAAGAAGAAGAAGAAGAGATCAAATCGATACCGCTGAAAGTCAAGAAAAGTAAGATCAAACGCAGAGGCATCGCACGGCTTCATACCGAGGTAATGGAAGAGCTCCTCGCCGCGGAGACGGAAGAAGCGGAAGAAGCAGCGGAAGCGGAAGAAGCAGAGGAAGCAGAGGACGAAGAAGCGGAAGAGGAAGAAGAGGAGGTCCGACAACTCATCGTGGTGGCCACCGAAGAGAACGCGATACTTGTCCACGAAGTGGACGATGAAAAGATCGCGAAGGATGAGATCCATTTACGCCCCCCCGATTTCGAAAAGCTCGGTGTGGCCGAGGACGATGAGGTCCATGTCTACCTCCATCGCACCATGAGCGAAGGGATGAAAGAGGGCTGGTCCACGGTGACGGAAAAATGGAAGGGCTGGTTCGAACGGTTCCGAAAAGAAGAAGAAGAAGAAGAGGCGGAAGCGGAAGAAGAGGAAAAGGAAAAGAGTGAGGAAACGGAGGCATGACCGCTCGAGCGGGGCGTCGTCCACGCCGGGCGTTTCCAAGGCCAGATCTTTCGCGCGGTTAGATCCGTCAGAGCGAGTCCCTTCAGCGTTTCGTTTTGCGAATAGTCGGTCGCTCAGGCAATTTCGGTCCCTTTCGAAAATGTCGCCGATGCGTGGGATCACCACAGCTGTCAATATGATGCCACGCCCCGATACCGCTCTATCTCGATGGAGGCGGTGGCGCCGCTACGGCACCGTTGTCCACCGTCGAGATATTGTTCTTTTTTATCGTTTGGTTCTGTCGTGTTCCATGCGAGAACCACGACGGTTTGTCATACTTTCTGGAGCGGTTTCGAGCATGTCTCACCGTGCGCAGAATCGGCCACGTTTCGCGCAGCAAAACGTGGCCGACCGGGAGGGACCGATTCTGCTGCATTCCATCTATGATCCTCCCGCAGATCGATACCGGTCTCTCCTCCGTCCAGACAGTGACTTCGACGCGTTCTCATCGCAACTTCGCAACTTCGCAACTTCGCATCTGTATCATCGATCGACAGCATATCGGAACCCTCACACTCACACTCACACTCACACTCACACTCACACTCACACTCACACTCACAATACGACTAATGGCACACTATACAGATTGGTGTAATCGTGATATCCTCTCCGTTGGCTGCGAACGCGACCACCCCCGATACGAACGCCACCGGTCCTCCGGTGGGGATCGAAGGATTCGGTGAAGGCGGCGTTTTCGCGCTGGGCGAACAATATCTCCCCCTCATCCTGATCATTGTGATCGGTATCCTCGCTTTTCTCGTCGTCTATTTCGTCCTCCGACGTAAAGCGCGGTGGGCAACGAAGCGGCAGCTTGCGTACATGGGGATGATCAACGAGACATTGGAGAACCAGTTGATCGGCACCGGGCTGTTCTCGCCCCCAAAGACGCCACCGCCCGAACCGCTCTGGCACCAGCGATTGTGCGTGGAGGATGTCGACCATTTTCCCAACGATGTCCCCACCACCACGCCCGATCCACACCTCCCGCCGCTGGCGATCCTCGTCGCCGGGTTCGAAGAGACGGCCCACGCCCGATTAGACGCGGTGAGCCGCGACCGAAAGTGACCGGGAGTGACCCCATGAGGATGCGAAAGTTCGTTGGAACTCCAGAGGGAGGGGTTCCGCCGGTCCGAGCGGGGACGGAAATAGCTTTAAATTACCAGCACGTTTTCAAAGGTGCAACTGTCAGCACTCACTTTCCGTTCCCGAACCCATGCATTGAACACTGCCCCTCTCCCATCACTCCATCTCCATCTCCATATCAAACTTACATTTTAATTTAAACTCAAACTCAAATGCCATGTAGAAAACCCCCATTGATGGGGTATATGAAGGACTTATTGTTCCAGAAAGGCAAAGGAAAAACAAATTAAACGGGATGGGCCCAAACCACCGATCGTCCCCCGCTCCCCGCTAACCGCTCCCCGCTCCCCGCTCCCCGCTA
>CAZSUE010000499.1:0-4364 GCA_964609045.1 uncultured archaeon
GAGACGTGGCAGATCGGTGAAGCGCCGCAGGCGCGAGGCGATAGTGACTCTGAGCAAAGCGAGACGTGGCAGATGCCCGATACATCGAAGATGTTCGGGGAGCGTGCCGTTTTGCGCAGCAAAACGTGGCCGACGCCGAAACACACTTGTTTCGGGGGATTGCCGTCGAGACAATTTCGACCCCTTCGGAAAGTATGACAAATTGTCGGGGTTCGAAATTGTTACACTATGGTAACGATCGCCGGGCGCTTCAGCGGTTGAAAAAATACCGTCGCGAACGGTACTGGAACCGTCGATACGGGGGTTTTACCACCATCCTCTCCCTCACTTCCCACCCAATCGAATGGCGCTTTCACCTCGCTCGACGCGAACGAACCGCCTGATCCCACGAATGATCTCAATTACAACTACAATCTCAATCTCAATCTCAGTGCCAGTATCAGTCTATATCGATTAGGAGCGAAACGAGAATGGAGGACGATGAACTCGAACGGCTGAGACAGAAACGCCTCCAAGAGTTACAGGTGCAGTCTCAATACGAAGAACAACAACAACGTGCCGAAGAGCAACGTGCGCAGGAGAAGGCCGTGCGCCAGAATATGCTGCGACAGATCCTCACCCCGACGGCCCGCGAACGGCTCGGGCGGTTGCGGATGGCGCGGCCCGACCTCGTCAAGCAGGTGGAGCAACAACTGATCGCGCTGGCCCAAAACGGCCGCATCCGCCAACAGGTGGATGATCGCACGCTCAAACAACTATTGGCACGGATCATGCCGAAAAAGAAAGATATCAAGATCGAAAGGCGATAAGAATGTCCCGGAACAAACCACTCGCGAAGAAATTACGATTACAACGCGTAACGAAGCGCAACCGTCGTGTCCCCGCATGGGTCATGATGCGCACGAACCGGCGGTTCCAGCAACACCCAAAACGCCACAATTGGCGAAGGAGCAAGCTGAAGCGGTAACGAGTGATCGCGGGTATGCTTCCATAGACGAGCAGCGCCGCCCACGCATTCGGTTCCGGTCCAGAGCAATGTGGACTGAAGCCGAGGGGCGGTGTAACCCGCATGCGCCACCGAGGTGAGTATTTGGTCGATTTTGAAGCGAACGAGCGTATATATACGATACCGTTACGGAAAACGAAAGCAGTCCGGCGTACGAAACGTGCTCCTCATGCCATGAAAGCGATACGGAAATATATCTCACGGCATATGAAGACGAGCGAGGACAATATCTGGATCGATCCGCCGGTCAATAAAGCGATCTGGAACCGCGGTCGCGAGAAGATACCGTCGAAGATCCGCGTCCGCGCCATCAAATTCGAGGACGACCTCGTCGAGGTATCGCTACCGGAAGAATGAACGCTGCGTCCCCATCCCCCATCCCCCATCCCCGTTCTTGGCCCGAACGACCACCGGTCGTGGAGCGTGCAGCCATTCCCGGTACCGTTGATCGCTGCGTGGTCGCTTAGCTGCGGGCAAAGCGGGTCAAAGCGGGAAAGAGCAAAGTAGAGCAGAAGAGTGCGGTCGGGTCAGCGTCCGATCTATTCGTAGCTCCTCCAATTCGAGTTCGATCGAAAAGTGCACGCCTTCACCACTTCAAAATTGGGTGTTCGCGTTTAGCTATTAGCCGGCAAGTATCAGCGATCTGCCAGCAGGTGTCCGTCTTCCGAGCGATCGGCCGTATCGGAACGCACTTTTCCCACGCCACACAGGCTCACATGGAGACGGGGATGGTCCCACCCCTCCAAAAAGAGGATAGGAGGAACCGCGCGCACCCGAATACCCCTCACCGCAGCCGAGCACCATACCCCGCCCATCATTCAATTTCATTCGTCCAATTCAACCCCATTCAATTTCATTCAATTTCATTCAATTTCATTCAATTTCATTCAATTTAACTCAACACAACTCAATTCAACTCAACCGATCATGATCATGATCATGATCGTCGGGGCCGATGAAAACTATGCTACGTCTCATCGATTTTCAAGGTAATTCCTATATTGGCGTATTTGCCGTCACCTCCGAACGCTTCGGGGTGATACCGCCGTCCAGTTCAGAGGACCTCCGCGAGACCATCGCCTCCGTGCTGGATATCGAACTGATCCCCACGATGATCAGTAATTCGTCCATTATCGGAACGCTCGCCTGCATGAACAACCATGGGATGATCGTCACCAACTATCTCGAGGACGAAGAGCGCAAACGGCTCGAAGCGCATCTCGATGTGACGATGATCGAGGACAAATACAACGCAGTGGGCAACAATATCCTCGCCAATGACAACGGCGCCATGGTCCACCCCGAGATGTCGGCGTCCGCCATGAAGCAGATCGAGGACACACTCGATGTGGAGGTAGTGAGAGGGACCATCGGGTCGGTCCCCACGGTTGGCGCGGCGGCGGTGGCCACGAACAAGGGCGTACTCTGCCATCCCAAGATCAATCCGGAGGAGCGCGGCCTCGTCGAGGATGTCTTCGGCGCGCCCGTGGCCATCGGTACGGCGAACTACGGCGTGCCGCTCATCGGTGCCTGCGTGCTGGCCAATACCCACGGCGCACTGGTAGGACGTGCGTCCACCGGCATCGAGCTGGGCCGCATCGAAGATGCGCTCGACCTGATCTGATCTGATCTGATCGAAATCTGATCGAAATCTGACCTCCACCCATCTCCACCGCACCCGTCCAGACCCCCCCTTCTCTTTCGATCGTATCGTCCGGCGTGTCTCCACCAGCATTCGTTTTTATCGCGCCGCTCTTTGTGAAGTGATCGTACGATGACCGATTTCACCCAACGGTTCGTCCCCGCGTTCGAGTCCAAGATGGTGGGGGAGCCGTTTTCGAGCAAAAAAAATCGGGTGTTCGAGCTGCAGTGGGAGGGTGAGCGTTGCGTGGTCAAGATCTACTCGGACATCTTCGTCGAGCGCGCACCGGTGGAATACGAGACGCTGCGAAGATGCGCTGCGGCGGGTGTTCCTGCGCCGAAGCCGGTGGCGTTATTCGACGGCGCGGTTATTATGACGCTGCTCGAGGGCGAAAACGCCTACCGTCGGTTCCAGGCGCTCTATCACCCGAACGACGAACGGGCCGACGCCGCGCTGGAACAGCTCCTCTCGCGCTGTGCCGTATGGCTCGCACAGTTCCACCATGCGTTCCACGGGCAGTACGCGCGCGGCGACGCGATCCTGAAGAATTACCTCGTCACCGATAGCACGATCTATGGCTGCGATTTCGAGGAGGCGTCCAGATCCGATCCGTTGGCCGACCTCGGCGATATGATCGCGTTCATCCTCGGTATGCGCCCGAAATTCGTCCCTCGCAAATTTCTCCTCGCCCGCCATCTCGCCCGTGAGTACTGGCGCGCCAGCGGTGGCGACCGTTTTGACGCGCTTCCGGAAGCGGTGGCGCGCTCGCTTCGGTTCTATGCGCAGTATCGCACCGACGGGGTCCTCCTCCAACGCTGGGCGCGGGCCATCGCTGCGCGCGGGCTAAAACACGACGCACTGGCACGGGCACTGGTGCGATCCGGTGTAGATGAGTGACGCGCGATCGGATCGGGGTGGGGACGGAGAAATAGCTATAAACACCCGGCGCCATCGTTGCTCGATCACCATGAAGAGGGGAGCGTCCTTGGCGGAAATCGGGAGGGTGCAAGTCGGCATCGCGGTCGGACTCGTCGTCGGTCTCATTTTTACTATGCCTACACCCGTTGGCGCCGAGACGCGTGCGGTTACCGAAACGAGCACGATCCAGTGGCACTATGGGATGGGGACCTGGTATGTGGAGCTCTCCGTCCCCACCGCCGATTATGAGCGCTACCGCGCGGTCCCGGTATCGGATCGGATCGCGGGCGGCATCGAAGGGTACGGGGCGCTCATCACTACCGACGACCCGACGCTTCGCGCGCTGGCCGCAGACCTCTCCAACTGGTCCAAGAGCGAGGGTTATTCGATGTTCGACGAAGTATCCGGTGTCCTCGCCATGATCCAGCAGATGGACTATACCGCCGATAACGTCTCCACCGCGTATGACGAATATCCGAAATATCCGTTGGAGACGCTGGCCGAGGACGGCGGCGATTGCGAGGACACCTCCATCCTCCTCGCCACGCTCCTCACGCTCATGGACTACGAGATCGTGCTCCTCTATTTCCCGCTCACCGAGGAGCATACCGCGCACATGTCGCTGGGTATTGCGGGCGAACTTCACGCCAGCGTACCTTATTATACGGCGCACGGGAAGCAGTATTATTATTGCGAGACCACGGGTGACGGGTTCAAGATCGGCGACATCCCCACCGTCTATCGCTCCGCCCGCGTCACCTCCCGGGCGGCGGCGGCGCGCTCCCAGGCGGCGCGGGC
>CAZSUE010000500.1:0-4348 GCA_964609045.1 uncultured archaeon
ATGTCGACGAAGACCGGCGTGAGCCCCATCCAGGAGATCGCGTGGACAGTGGCGGGGAAGGTGAATGGGGTGGTAATGACCTCGCCGGAGAGTTGTAGCGCTTTAATTGCGACGAGTAACGCTGTGGTACCGTTATTGAACAATGATAGGTTATCGGTCCTCAGATATTGTACGAGGCGACCTCTCAACTTTTCTTTATACGAGCCGTTATTGGTCAACCACTTTGCGTCAATAATATTTTGCAATAATATGTCTAATTCTTCGAGGTCCGGAAGCAGTGGTCTCGTAATGTATATGGGCCTTTCAAAGGGTTGGAATATAGCCATATTATCGCTCTGACGAATTCATTAGTTGCTTTTCGAGTTCCAATATATTTCTCTTCCTTTTCTTGTGGAAACGGGCCGGTATTCCCTTGTATATCGACCATGGTCGAGTCGTTTTCGTCACGAGACTCATTGCTCCAATGGCCGCGCCTTTCGAAATCGTTATATCGGGGAAGATCACACATGCAGCACCAATATTTGCATGTTCTTCAAGCGTCACGGGACCACCGGTGGTTCTTGCATATTCCTCCGGCAGGACCGGTGAAGCGGTGAGGAATTCGCCACTGAAATCGTCGGTCGCGCTTAAAACGATCGTCCGCATCGATACATTCGAGAAATCTTTCAGCTCTATTTTGTACTTTCCAAACAAACCGACATAGGCGCTGATATGGATATACGAACCAATAGAGATCTGGCCAGACACTATACAGAAATCGTCGATCCGGACGTGGTTTCCGATCTCAATAGTTTCAGGGTAATACAAACTGCATTTCCTACTTATTAGTACATCTGAACCGACTTGCTTGAAACCCAACGCATGTAGTTCCTTCTTTGAATAAAAGGATCGATCTTTCATAGCACCCACCTGGCGACTCTGTTAAACGATACGGAAAAGAATGATCGACTCATGGTAGCTAGATGTTGAGTACCATCAGTGCGTTCGCGAGCGTTGCTGGCCCAGCGGCAAAGATAAGAATGGAGATGACAATATTCCTTTCCGTCGGCTTGACCCGGATCTTCTGGAGCATTATCGTGAAGACGTGTGCGAGGGTGTAGCATTTTTCCGGTCTTTTAAATATCCCACGAGGGCCAATTTCGGATGTCCAATCCGCTACAAATCGCCCTCGAAGTTTCAGCATGAACTCGATATAATATGGCGTAAAGAGAATGAGCGCGAACCGTTCGTAGTTGAGGAGGATGGCGATGACGGCGGCGGCGGCGCCAAAGGAGTAGGTGAGCGAGTCGCCGGGGAAGACGCGAGAGGGGTACCAGTTGAAGATAAGGAACGCAACGAGCGCGGCGGTGATGCAGCCGGCGAAGACCGCCATGTCCCAGTTGCCGAAATGCCAGGCGGCGAGGGTGAAGCTGGAAAAGATGATGACGCCCATGCCGGCCTCGAGACCGTTATACCCTGCGAGCATATTGTACGCGTTGGTTGCGCAGACGACGCCGACGGGGATGACGACCAACGGAAAGAGGATGCCGAGGTCGAGTTCGCCGACGAACGGGAGCACGATGGTGGCGACGCCGGCGTTGATCACCATGAGCGGGATGGGAACCACCATTGTGAGCAGTACCTTCTCGTACTGGCGCAACCCGAGGCGCCAGCCGAGAAG
Source organism: uncultured archaeon (assembly GCA_964609045.1). GTDB lineage: Archaea > Thermoplasmatota > Penumbrarchaeia > CAZSUE01 > CAZSUE01 > CAZSUE01. The sequence continues at coordinate 1,661 of CAZSUE010000500.1, forward strand.
GTCGTCGATCATACCGATGATGAACGCGATACAGATCGTTGTGATGCCGGCGAAGACGAAGAGCGCGTTATCTTCGCCGAAAACGAACGTACGAAGCGCGACATTGACGAGGATGAAGAGGATGGAGACGAACACGACGACGAATCCGCCCAGCTCGGCGACCTCCGGACACCCGCGCTTATGGAGGTCGCGGCCGACCAACCCCACCGATGTCGCCCGGCGGATCCAGCCTGGGAGCACGAGAAAGACGGTGGTGAAGGTGAGGAGCATCAAAATGATGAGTGAGATGAGCCAGAACATGATGAAATGGGTAGAGAATCTGGTTTATTAAGGGTTGTGGAGGTAGTTCAATTGAGGGGATACTGTGAGTGAATGCCAAGAAGTCTATAGAGGCTGACCGAGTACCCAATTTCCCCCAAAGATGCAAAAATTTTCGATGAACTTCGCACTAACTCATTCAATTCGTAGGATGATTAATTGCGACAGAAACCGAGTTATTCGATCAACATAGGATTGACTCAAGAGGATTTGCGACTTCTGGCTGGCGGTACTCTCGACACCCACTATTGAGAGGAGGTCCATTCGTGTGTCGCCTGCTATAAAATTAATGAATAAATGCCGGAATCGCAGGGCTGACGACGGCTAACCCCTCTATCGGACCACATACGACGGGACGGCCCAAACCGTCGCCTTAGCTATTTAAACTTTGCTCTTTTTCCCGATACTTCACGAGATTTTTGGAAACCGAGTGATGGTTGATACAGTACACGGTTAGCGATACCGAGTGATGGTTGATACAGTACACGGTTAGCGATACCGAGTGATGGAGATGGAGTTGCCAATCCCACTACTTAACCATTTTCTGCCCCCTCTGCCCCTAATACTTGGCGGTCCTTAGCAGTAAGGTCTACGCTCCTAATATGGATAACCGCATTATATTCATTTAAAAGATCCACAAATACCTCAACATCTTCAGGAAGAAGAATAACCACACCTGTGTAAAGCTTCACATGGCGAATGGTATCAAGAATGCCTTGCCGACGATATTGGTATTTGCCGCCCCAACTACTTGTGGCCTCCCCATAGACCTTCTTTCTGAAACGCTTGTGGACATTTGCGGGCGTTTTCGGAGGCAGATGAAATATCACGATTCTTCCGCGCATTGTGGGGATAATTCCCCACAAAGCTAATAAACCCTCTGATCATTACCTGACGAGGGTTGCAAGAAAAATGTGTAGCCAGGACCCAAATCAAAACAAACCCTGGCTACACCAAGAGGAGGTCATCGAATGAATACGAAAACCACCATGGACTTATTTGCGTCGGCAGTATATAAAAACACGCACTACGACCATGAGATTGATCATTGGATAACGCAACAACCAAACGCAGCGGGAATGACCAGTCAAGATACCTACCTAATAACGAATGGGACTAGCTTGACTTTGTCACATTACTGAGGGGGGCCTTTATTCCTCCGATGATGTGACATTCGGGCGGAATGCCGAGCTTTATGCTTGGCTACGATAAGCTCGATAATTTTTTGATCATTGTATTCCTTTTTGGGAAGAATATACGCAAGAATCTCCTTGGTGTCTTGAATTGTCAAGAGGGGAGCATTTGCACCCAACTCCACACAGAGAGTGAGAAGAAAATACATCGCCAAGAGTGTGAGCGCCATGTGATGATGCCAGGCCCGCCAGCTTCGAACTTGATAATCGGCCAAACCAACATCGCTTTTTCCATCTTGGATCGCTCGTTCTATCCAATAGCGACTGCACGACATCTTCCCGAAACGCTCAAGAGGTGTGTCGAGAGGGGCATTCGTCAGTTGGTATTTGACCTCATTCGATCCTTCATCTTCACGAATTAACAACCAGACTTCATCATTTGGGTCGTTGGGGCAAGTGGGTATCACACGCAAACATGCCATCGAGGCATAGAGCTCTTTTCGCTCCGTATCGCGCATATACACCCGATTATAGGAGAATGAGGAGCAGGAATCGAGATAGCTGCGAAGAGCTTGGACTTGGATTTGACCGGGGTCCTTTTCAATGACTTCTATAGGGTGTGCAAGCCGGACATTGGTATCTTTCGGGATATCAGCGACGTAAATCATTTCTTCTTTAGCGATTCGTGCGCGCAACTCTGAAGCATGACCATAGAGAGAGTCCATCCCGATCCAACCAAAAGGGACATCATGTTCTTTGGCTTCGATGATCATGTCCCAAGCGAGTTCTATTTTCGTCTTGAAGTCGATTTCTTCAGGGACGCCACATTTCTCGCGGCGTATCGGGTCTTTAGCCCAATCTTCTGGCAGATAGAGGCGTTCATCGATCAAGGTTCGGTAGGGGTTATTCACATATCCCAAAAAGACTCCGACCTGACAGTTATCTCTCTTTCCATAACGGCCATTATATTGGCGTTTGACCCCAACTGAGTGTTTCCCCGATTTATGAAAAGCAACTCCATCAACATGGAGCGAGCCTTCGTTCGGGTCGCCGATCAATTGTGAGACATCGTTTTGAATCTGACCAATCACTGGTCGCTCATCCCATGGCGAATTGGAGATGAAATGCTGAAGGTTCTGATTGTTACACCCTGGCACGATCTTTTCATATGATGTCATGCTGCCCCGTCCGTTCTCAAGAATCTTGCCCGTTATGTAATTTTGGGCTTGCTTTTCAC
>CAZSUE010000501.1:0-4335 GCA_964609045.1 uncultured archaeon
CGATCATGGTACTTGACGCAACGAACGATGACGCCGCAAACCGCAATGAGATGCTCGTTGCCGCGGAGTGGCTGCTCAGCCTCTACGACGAGGACGACGGCGCGTTTGGCTACTCGAGCGTGTATGACGGCTTCGACGAGCATCCGCAGGTGAACGCCGAAGTGCTCGAGGCGCTGGTGATGGCGCGCGCGGTGGTGTGAGGAGTCAGACAAATTCAATATTGGCTCAAGATCGGCGGCGGTGCACTGGTACAATACATTGCATCGTCGAACCGATTGGCGAAGGACTCGGGGTCTTTCACCTTGATCGAAGCACCTTTGTGTAAATTCTCGAGTCGGAATCCATCCTCCACGATCGCACCTTCATTGGTCACGAAATAGACCATTGCATCTCGATGGGTGTTCTGGAATCGGATCGTCGGGAGAATGAGCCCGAGATCCTCTCGATACTTCTGCAGGAATCCGTCACGCTCGATCGCCGCTTCGACCTCCTCATCAGTGCTATCCTCGATCCATTCGAGCTTCCCCGCATCCGACCACCGTTGGCACCAGAGTTCGAAGGTGCGGCTGGAGTAGCCGATCTCTTTTACATGACGCATATACTCGTCTGTCAGTTGCTGGTTGACGAGCACTGAAAAGCAGTGATACCATGCGCGTCGACAGGTGTGCCAACTGGCCTCATCGGTTGCGTCATACGCACACCGAAACACATTCGTGTCGATGAGGATATAACGCAAAGGGTGTGCCATTGGTTCACCCTCCTCCCTCCTCGGTCTCCGCCGTATCGGTCGGTTGGGCGGCCGCATCGCGGTGTGCACCGACGATGGCGGTCATCTCATTTTCGAATGTGTCGGTAATGCCTGGTAGCCAGCCGGGGATCCTCCCGTCCGGTTCGATCTCCAGCTCTTGCACCGCGACCCCGTCGGCATCTTTCGTGAAATGGTACGCCGCCACCTCCTCGGCGGTGATCGAGAGATCGGGACCGTCCCCATGGGCGGCATCGATATCTCGATCGCCCCGCTGCGCAGCGGTCTCCGCCAGCCGCCGCTGGAGCCGGAGGAAGATATTTTCCGAGTGCGTGATCAATATCAATTGCTTTTCGCTGTTCATCACTTCGATGAGCATATCGACGAGCCGCATCTGGTATTCCGGATGGAGGTGCAGTTCCGGTTCGTCGATGATAATGGTCGACCCAGGTGGCGAAAAGAAGCATTCGACGCACACATTGAGCAGCTGTTTGAACCCGTACCCCATAGCGGTGAGATTGAGCGATACATCCAGCGTCTCATCGTCCACCGTCCCGAACGCGCCGAGCCGGTTCTGCCCTTCACGCGGATGTCGATCATCGATCTGATCCAGTGAGATGAGCAGTTCGGTCCCGCCGAACTGGGCGAGCCAATAGTTCAGCCGTTTCCTCGCCTGCAGGAACGAACGGTCGTTATAATGGAACGAGAGATATTTCATGAGGTGCTCGCCGCCGTACCCCACCGACGAGGGCTTATGATCGTTGATCAACTCGATCCAGTTCGGGCCGGTCCGCGCCTCGAGAAGGATGCGGGTCCTCCCTAGGAGCTGCTCGCCAACGACATCGAGTATCTTCCGGATATCTTGCAAGAGTTCCTTTTGACCACTTCCGCGCTCGAGTTCGAGCACACCATCTCCGAACCCGTTCGAGAAAAGGTCGGGGCGATGGGTCGTACTCGCAGACGCTCCTTTATCGTGATAGACATATTCGCGACTGGTCTCGAGAACGGGGCGCCCCTCGGCATCGTAGATGCCCTGGCGTAGGATATCCCAGTACCGGCCGTTCGGGGAATAGAGATCGAGTCGGAATGCGATCGCGGACCGATCGAGACATTGAAAATACGGATCCGTTTGGGCGAGCGTATCAAATCCATCGAAAGGGTCGGGAAACGGACCGACGATGCCGAACTCGAACGAGATGGGGAGGTTCCGCTTCTTCATCCAGACGAGGTCGCGCATCGTGCCGAACAACGGCCGAAGCTCATCGGAGATCGTCGGTTGCATGTGGCTATCCGAGGGCGAGGCACGGAGCCAGGACTGGAGGAGCATCAACGGCTGATACGCGGACGATTTGCCAGTATTGTTCCGGCCGATCAATAGCGTGAGGGGCTTGAGTTCCAGCTCTACCGCGTGAAGGGCTTTGAAGTTCCTCAGTCGCCAATACGAGTACATTATGATCGTAGGAAGATACTCGAGAACCTACATAAGGGTTCTTGAAGGGGGGGGTGGACGGTGGCGAGGGCGCGTTCTGCAACGCGGCCAGCACGACGGATGGAACGCATGAAATACGCTTTGGTCCATACGCTGAACACGGAAGAACAGCTGCTGATCATTGACTTGAAGAGCTCGCCGCGATCCTTCGAAAGAAGGTAACAGTGAAAAAGCATTCGATTATGGAGCTGGAAGGTTAGGGAGTTAAGTTTGGGAGAATATCGACGCGCAAGAATTTGTACGGTCGGAGAGAGAAGCACGGGGTGGGTAGACGAACTACAAACCGCAATGAGATGCTCGTTGCCGCGGAGTGGCTGCTCAGTTTCTAAGACGAGGACGAAGGCGCCTTCCGCTTTTCGGACGCGTACGACGGCTTCGATGAGCATCCGCAGGTGAACGCCGAAGTGCTCGAGGCGCTGGTGATGGTGCGCGCGGTGGTGTGATGGTATGTTTTGTGTAGGCGCGTCTCCGTTCAAATACGATGAATGAATGAATGGATGAATGAATGGGACAAAAAACTCATTGATATGAGAATTATGAAGCGCGTTTTGTTTCAGTCACTGGGGGGGAAGGAGAAAAGTGGTAGATTCCCAATAGGCCTTCCGCGCCCACCAATCCCCCGCTAACCGCCTACCGCTCCCTTCAGAAGCCTTTATTTTTGGTCTCATCTTCTCCTCTATCGATATCGATCGCGCGCGACCGTACCGATGCAATAGATGGGCACACGATCGCGCCTCAGCGGGGTGATGGATCTGTCGGAACTATTTGAGATTACTATCGACGAAGTGGACGGTGCAACGGTTCGAACGCAGATCGAGGTCATCCACCCCGATCAGTGGGGGATACCTGATGACAAGAATATCGCGCTCCAGATCGTACTCGGGCCCTACTCGCTCATGAAGAGCGGACTCCTCATCGGCGCGCAACCGCTGAGTGAGGACGAGGCGAAGAAACGGGCGATGGCGAACCCAGCTGCCGACCGACTCGATGAATGGCTCAACGTTGCCCGCGGCCGGAAAGTGAGCATCGGCAAGAGCGAATACGACCGCCTCAACGAGGACGGCCCCGGCGACGAACCGCTCGCGTTCTGGAGTATGGAAGGCGAAAGCTACTTCAAATGCTACCGTCCCGATCTCTGGGAATTTATCACCATCGCGGCGAACGCCATCGAGGAATCGCACCTCGAGAACGAGAAGAACAACCCGCGACCGCATATGGGTGCGCCGCACCCGGAGGCGACGCTCGTGTTCACCGTAGCCGATGCAAACTATGTGTCACATCTCGTAGCTGGGCTGAACTGGTGATCGGCGATGTATAATTATCTCGATCATGCCGAACCGTCGTAGCAAGCGCTGGCGAAGCGACCGTGTGGGAAGCAAGCAAGTTCGCACGGCGTCTCGCGGGACCGGCGTCGAAAACGAGGAAAAGAAGCGCTGCTGATGTTTTGTTTTGTTTTGTTTTATTACCGATTATCCGGGTGCAGCATATGATTGAGCGTGAGCCAGTGCTCGATCCCGTGCCGCGTACCCGATGACGGCGCGTTTGTGGGCCCTGGAGCGAGTGGGTGCCTCGCTCGCGTGGTCCTGTTCCTCGTTGGGCGGGAGACGACGGCCGAGGAGCCGGGTCCCTTCCCGTTCGACAAGACGGGCGGGCGGGAACCATCCGTGCCTGGGTGTGGAGGTGGATGAAAGATACTGTCCATTCCGCTGAGATTGAAATAATGGATAATATCTTCGACCGTATCGAGGTCGTACTGTGCCAGCTGTGCGATCTTTTTCGGCTCGAGACCCAGCGACGAAAAGTGGATCACGAACGCGCGCCGGAATTCCTCAAAATGCTTGCCGGTCCATAAAATTCGATGTATCGCCTGTCGTTCCTCTAGTGTTAATGCTCGCGTGTGCATTGCATCCCATCCTGCTCAGTAGAGCTATTATACCTTAGCGATACGATCATATAAATAATGCTCTGTCGTTCCGCCGATCTTGGATCGCGATCAGGCTTTTCATAGAAATGTAACCGAATTCAGCAGGACCGGGGCCGGCGACGCTGCCACGTCTCGCGTTGCTCGACGGCAATCCCCCAAAACAAGTGTGTTTTGGGG
>CAZSUE010000502.1:0-846 GCA_964609045.1 uncultured archaeon
TGCTGAAAACCGAACTGGGGGCTTCCGGCAGATTGCCGGTGGCGCCGGTGACCCTCAGCCCCTGCGGCGCGGCGGGCGCCCTTTCGTCGCTGGCGTTGACCGGTCCGATCACCATGGAGCGGTTGGACCGGAAGTTGCCGTCATGGGCGCGAACGCAGTAATAGAACGGCTCGCCGTCGTTTAGGTCGGTATCGTGGTACGACATCGTGAGCACGGTATCGGGAACGCCGTCGGTGCTCGCGCTGGCAAGTGCTGTTTGGAACGGCCCATCACCGCGCTCGGCGCGGTAGATATCGTATCGGACCACATCGCGCGGGCCGTCGGTGTCGTCGGCGGAGCGCGTCCATTCGATGGTGACGCTACCGCCCTCGTCGTCGGGCGTATCGTAGGCGACGACATCGGTGGGCGGTGAGGGCGCGGTATTGTCCAGTCCATGGACCGGTCCCTGGGGGTTCGAGAGCGACGATTCGTGCACGCCGTCGAAGGCGCTGATGCGGTAGTAGTAATCGGTGCCGCGCTCGATGGTGGTATCGTTATAGAAATAGCGCTCCGTACCCGCATTGCCGTCGGCGTCGACCTCGGCGAGGAGCGGTCCCTGCTGCGCACGCTGGGTGGAGCGGTAGATACGGTAGGTGCGGACATCGTGCTCGCCGTGACCGTCGTCGGAGGCGGCGTCCCACTGGAGCAGCACCGCCTCGCCGTTGTCGCCGGGGCGGTCCATGGCGGAGAACGACTGCGGCGGGTCCGGCGCCTCGTTCGGCTTCGCGATGACGAGCGAATCGATGGTCTCACCGTTGATATTGACAGCGGTGAGGTTGACCTCGAACCCGTCCACCTGGACATCGC
>CAZSUE010000502.1:856-4335 GCA_964609045.1 uncultured archaeon
CAATAATGATGACCGGAGACCGCGACCTCCTTGTGGGGGCCGTAGGGCCAGACCGGTGGCACGGTGGGCGCGCCGCCGCCGCCGGTGACGATATAGTAGACACCGTCGACGAGGGAGCGCTCGTAATGTCGGTCGCGGCCGTTGAACACGATATCGACGCCGTATTGCTCGAAGAGCGGTGAGAGCGCAGAACGTACACTGGTATCGCCCCAGTCGTCCTCGGTCCCGTACACGCCGGAACTGTGCGGGGGAAGATTGAAAAAGACGAAGATGAACCGCGACTCCGCCGCGGCATAGGCGAGCTGCGATTCGAGCCATTGATACTGCGCCGTGCCGGGCGCGTACTCGGTATCGTCGTGCTGGCGATCGATATCGAGCGCGATGAAGTAGGCGCTGCCCCAAGAAAAAGCGTACCATCGTTCGTTGTTGGGTGCGCAGAAGTACTGGTAGTAGAGCGAGGCGTTGTTGTCGTTGGGCCCGAAGGCGGGAAAGAGCGTCGATTGGGCGAAGATATTGCTCGCGTCGCTTCCGTCGTCGAAGAACCAGCGCCATTGTTCGTTCACATCGCCGTCCTCGACGATGTTGCCGGTATGGACGATCAGCTCCGGAAAGCGTAGCAGCATGCGCATCAGTACATCCTGGTGGTAGTTCGACGGGTTGCCGTACGACCCGCGGGTGTCGCCGTAGGCTGCGAACCGGAACGGCTGGTCGAACGCTGCGGTGGTGACGAACGAGTATTTTTCGGTGCTCGTGTTATCCGATATGACGCGATAATAGTAGCGTGTGCCATGCTGGAGCCCGTCGATGGTGATCTCGTGACGCGTCACCGGCGTGAGGTTGACGCGCTGATACGAGAGCGCGATGGACGCGCCCCATTGCACACAGCTCGATGCGGGAACATCGGTCACCCAGCAGACAGTGGTGCTCGTTTCTGTTGTGTTCTGGATATAGGGGCCGACGACGATCGTGGGGTCGTTTCGAGACGCTTGGTCCTGCCGGGTCTCTCGAGTCATATCTGGCGGTGGTGATGACGACGCGGCCGGAGTACCGATGGCGACAAAGAACGTACTGGCGAGGACGGAGATGACGAGAAGGAGCGAATACCAGCGGGTGTGGATGGGCGATCGGCTGCGCATGGGTCTGCCCCGTGTGGATGGTCCGAACGAGTCCACATGAAAGGATGAGATATAAAGTGGCGGGGGAGGGAGATGGAGTGGACTGCGGTTTGCCATATCCACTGGCCGCCTATTAAAACCGATCGTTGGGGTCGGGAACATACGATGCATGAGCGAATGGCGTGGTGGAAATGGAAGCGTGATCGAACGGTTCGAGACAACGGCTATATCCCGGCCCGAACGTTCTTATCCTAACCAGCGTAATTGAAGGGAGCCACCTTATGGCGCCATGCGATGCGCTGCTCTTTTGTTCATATTGTAACAAGCGAGACCCTCGACGGTTTGTCACACTTTGATGTCGAGGTTTGAGCTTGTTGCAATGTGTGCAGAATCGCAGCCGTAGGGACCGATTCTGCTTCATTCATTTGAATTCAACTCCGCCCGACCCAACCAGTTGGTGACGCCGTGTATGCCAGTATGGATCATAGACCCGCTCGAACCGCTCCCAACGACCGCCGTTCGCGCCGTGCGGCGCCGCCCACCGCACATGCACAACCCAACTCCACGCGCTCCACGCGCTCCACGCGCTCCACGCGCCCGAGCGCGTTGATCACCGGCGCCTCTTCCGGGATCGGATATGAGCTCGTCGAGCTTTTCGCGGCGGACGGGTACGATCTCATCCTCGTGGCGCGAAGCGGCGATCGACTGCGCGCGGTGGCCGACGAGATGCGCGACGCGTACGGCGTCTCGAGCACGGCGATCGTCAAGGACCTCGCCACGCCACAGGCCGCACGGGAACTTTCTACCGAGGTCCAGCGCCGCAAGCTGGAGGTGGACATCCTCGTGAACAATGCAGGGTTCGGCAATTACGGTGCGTTCGCAGAGAACGATCCCGCGAAGGAACTGGGGATGATACGGTTGAATGTGGAGTCCCTCACCGGTCTGACGCGGTTCTTTCTCCCGGCGATGATCGAGCGCGGCGAGGGGAGGATCCTCAATGTGGCGTCCACGGCGGCGTTCATGCCCGGGCCGTACATGGCGGTCTATTTTGCGTCGAAATCGTATGTCCTCTCATTTAGCGAGGCGCTCGCCACCGAACTGCGCGGGACCGGCGTCACCGTCACGGCGCTCTGTCCAGGCGCTACACCCACCGGCTTCCAGCGTCGGGCAGATATGGGCGACACGAGGCTCGGCAACCCGCGCGGTGGGCTGAGCGCCTCAGAAGTGGCCAAGCGTGGCTACCGCGCGCTGATGAAGGGAAAACGGCATATCGTCACCGGCGCGGGCAATAAACTGATGGTGGCACTGACCAAGCTCTTTCCGCGGCGGTGGGTGGCGGCGCTGGTGGCGCGGATACAACGGGAGGGGGATGCCCGGGACCAGCAGGGGTCGACCGCCAGCTCGCGCGTTGAAACGAACCAGTGAACGATGGGGCACATCCCACCACCTCGTGGGGGAGCACGCCGGGAGTACGCCAGGAGCCCGCGCCGCCCAAGAGAGAGGGTTCCCCTGGGAACACCAAACCTTTTTATCCGTACCCAGCCATGAAAATGAACGTGCACCCTCATACCCCCTCCTTCACGGCAAAGCGTCCATGGAGCACCGTCGGCGTCCTCTTCGCCGCATTCATCCTTCTCCCGCATCTCTCGCAGGCCAGCAGCGCCGGCGCCGCAGAGGACGCCGCCCCCAACGATGCCAATATGGGCCAGACCCGCTTCGAACCATATCATTCCTACGCCACCCTCACAAACGAGCTCGAGCAGCTCCATCAAAGCTACCCCGATCGCACCGAACTCTACGCACTGGGCGAGAGCTGGGAAGGGCGGACCATCTGGTGTCTCAAGATCTCGGATAATGCAGCGATCAACGAGACGGAGGAAGAAGCGGTGCTGATCCTCGGTGCGATCCACGGCAACGAACGCATCTCGGGCGAGGTGGTGCTCCGGTCGATGATGCGCATCCTCGCGGGTGTCGATACGAACGCCACCCTCTCCGCACTCGTCGAGGAGACCGAGCTTTGGTTCGTCCCCATGCTCAACCCCGACGGCTACGAGCATCATACGCGCAAGAACCGCCGGGAGAATGGCGACGGGAGCTACGGGGTCGACCTCAACCGCAACTTCGGGTACGAATGGGGTACCGACTCGAGCACCTCCGACAACCCCAGCGATTATAATTACCACGGCCCGGCACCGTTCTCCGAGCCCGAAAGTCGCGCGATCCGCACTCTTGCGCGCGCGCGTCAGTTCACGCTCTCCATGTCGTACCATTCCTACGGCGAGCAGGTATTGCATCCCTGGGGCTATTCGTACTATGTCCAGACGCCCGATCATACCCTTCTCAACGCGCTGGCGCACCGGTACG
>CAZSUE010000503.1:0-4327 GCA_964609045.1 uncultured archaeon
GGGGTGGACCGCGAACGATCCCGATTCCCAAAATTCGGTGCTAAACGCTTTGCACGCATCACGCAAGGCACCAATTTCACTGGCTCGATAGTTCCGTATATCACATGGTTGGCTATTGAGAACTTGCGGTGAGTCGAAATGCTCTTTCGTTTCATCGCTCTCGGAATCGCGAGCAACGCCAGTAGAGAAGGCGCGATCGAGGTTACAACGGACGTTTGAAGCTATAACGCTCGGAACGTTCCCCGTCAAGTGCCAATCCCGATGGCCATGAAATCGGGTCGTGAAAAAAGAGCGCGGCCCAAGTCCCTACTCTTCTACCGCCCGCTCCTCGTCTGATGCGCCGTCATCGGAGCGCTGGGCCTCGGCGGGGGTGCGCCAGTTCTGCTGGTCCCATTGGATAGCGATATCCACACGCTCTTCCACGGTCAACTGTCGGCAAGCAGCGTCGTGCGACCAATCCTCGGTATCAGTATCAGTATCGGCATCAGGATCTGTATCGGGTTCGGTAATGGTACGAAGATCGACCTCGATCAGCTCATCGCCCACCATCCCTTCCGCGCCATCTTCCGCGCCTATTCGTTTGGCTGGTGCTGGGTCGTCAGCGGGATCGAGCGGGTACAACGGGACCGGACGAAAATGCTGGTCGAGCCATCCATATGGATCGGTATTGGTATCAGTATCAGTATCTCGAGCGCCGTACTGGCTCATGACCGCCGACCAGTGATCGGCCCCCGTACCGACCGCGTCATCGAGATTGTGCTTGGCTGCGTCACCCCGGTGATCATACGCCGTTCGATAGGAGGGCGCCACACTGGTACTGGAGGCGGCGGCGCCCTCGCCCGCAATGCCGCTCAACGAGGGGGTGGCCGTGGGGGTGGAGAGCACGCACTGCGATGAGAGCGCATGATGGTGTCTTCCCGATGCCGCATCCTTCTCACGTTCAGGCCCACCTATGCCCGTTGACACGTTACCATTCGGTGCGTTATCATTGTCAGCATCGGAGTTCTTATCCTCCGCCGCGTCGTCCCGCTGACGGGTGTTCTTTCCCCGATCCGAAGGCTTGAACCGCCGCACCTGGTACTCGGCGAGGAGTTCGCGCTCCGCCGCTTTCCAATTCGGCCGGACGCGATACTGCCCCTCGATCCAGTGCAGCCTGCGCCGCAGTCCCGCTTGGTTGGCGTTCTGGATCTCGAGCCCGGGCCGTTTATTGATCTCGAGCACCAGCGGCCCCCCGTCATCGATGGGGATATCGACCCCCGTATAGCCGAGACCGCTGACGAGCTGCGCGGCGGTGGCGGTTTCGAGTACCTCTCGCCAGTGCGGGAGCGTAAAGCCGATCAACGGCTGCTCCGTTTCGGGGTGTATGGTCGTCGGCTTCCCTTTATAGATCGCATAGGTGATCGTACCCGTGGCGAGGTCCACGCCGCAGCCTACCGATCCGCGGTGCAGGTTCGCCCGCCCCGCCGAGGCGGTCACCGGCAGCCGCAGCATGGCCATGACCGGGAAGCCGCGGAACACGATCACCCGCACATCGGGCAGCCCGATGAAGCCTTGGGTGAAGAGCGCGCGCAGCTTCACATGTGGTTCGATCCGTTCCTCCACGAGGATCTTATCGCGCGAAATGTTCGTAAAACCGCCCTTGAGGATCTTGCGGAGGTATTTTTGTAGCGCGATCGGGTTCACACGCCGGTTCCTGATGGTAAGATACCGCTTCCCCACCGTGTTCCGGATGATCACGATGCCGCGCCCGCCACATGAGCTATTGGGCTTGATCACGAACGAGCGGACGCCGCTCTCCCGGAGGATGCGATCGAAATCCGGCAACTCGCGTTTCTTCTCGAATGTCGCGATGGTGCGCGGTACGGGCACCCCCGCCTCTTCGAGACGCTTTTTCACATTGATCTTGTTCGTCTCGATCCGGATCGGACGCGGATTGTACCGGTTCACATAGCATTCGGTGCGCTCCTTGAGCGTCAATATCTCGCGCTTGAAGGTACGGACCGCGGCCAGCGGGCGCCTCCGCTCACCCGGTACCAAATGCTTGCATAGCGGTTTGAAACGTCTATACTCTTGATAGCGTTGCTTGAGCTGCTTTGTTTTAGCCTTTATTTTCCCCACAGGATCAACGGTTCATGATTCTCGCACCATATTAGCGTTTTCGATCGATATCGCGATCATTGGTCAGCGCTCGGATGCGCGATGCCGGGTATGCGTTGCGATCGACGAAACGCGAAGGAGCGGCGCGGTTGCGGTTTAGTTCTATCGTTCGTTAGAGTCGCACGATGATGATGGCGACGATGAACAATACGGACGCTCCGACGGTCGTCGTGGCGACGATACGCGTGGTGAGCGCGACGAGGACAACGCGCGCTTCGGCGTCGATGGCATGCAATGCCCATAGCGAGTAGATACCCATTGCGATCGCTGCGCCGAGCAGTGCGATGGTCAGGTAGAAATGGAGGAACAGAGCGACCACGGCGACCGAAGTGATCGCGACCGTCGCGAGCGAAACGATCGTTGCGATGCGGCGTTGATGTGCAAAGATCGGCCGCAGCGGATGCGGCGCATCCTCGTCCGCGGGCTGAGGGGACGGGTCCCCAACGATATGCGGAGCGCGCTTGCCACGACGAATTAATCTTGGTGGCGGCGCCGACGAGCGGTGCGGTGGTGAGGAACGGCGTTGTCGGCGCTGGGCGTTCGAAGCAGAGGAGCGATGGGATCGGTTGGGCTTGTGCGGACCTGTTCTTGCAGCTGGTGCCGTACTCATCATCATCATCGCCGTCCGCCGATCGTTGATACGACCGCACCCACTATACTGAAGGAGGAAAAGCAATAGGCGACGGAAGTTGTAGGAAAAAACGATGGAAAAGAGGAGAAAAAATGGGAAAAAAGATAGGGGGAAAGAGAGTGGGAGCGACGAGGAGTACTGGCGCCCCGTTCGTCTATAGCTCCCATAAGAGATGAGCCGATGTCTCGTTGGTATCAGAGACGATACACGAGGACGGCGCCTTCCGCATCGGTCTCATAGCCTTGCTTTTCCGCTCGGACCCGGATACTACCGCTTTGTGTATACGGCGGGAGGGTCACATCGAGTTCGGAGATTGTCACCGTCCCCGACGAATCGGTCACGCCCGTGGTTTGGGTATTGCACCCGTCGAGGTTGACCACCGCACCGGATACCTTATTGTTATTATTATCATAAACGGTCACGACGAGGTCGACGGTAATGTTCGCCTGTTCGTCGTTCTCGGTATCGGGGATCGAGATCTCCTTCGGTTGGCACGCGACGGAATCGAGCCCTTTCACCTGCCCGATATTGCCGAACCAGACCATAATGATCCCGAGCGCGATGACGGAGATGATCACGATGATCAAGAGCCGGAGCGGTAACCCTTCGATCGCGGCGGTCTCACCGTGCATCCGGCGCAGTTTCGGAATTGTACACCTATTATTCGACATATGGACCACATCTATCTATAGTTGAGCGACTATTTTAACATTGTGGGCGCGGTCGTGACGCAGAGCGCGTTGCGGCCCGTAAAACCGCACTTTACGCAATTTCAACCGTAGCGAAACCAACCGGTCGTGACCGCAGTGGCTACGCCTACACCTCCCCCGCGCGCATGGCTGAAGTTTAATATGAGCGCGCACTATCGGTCTCGTATGTGCGACGACCGCGACCGCGGTGGCCGTCACCATCACCGAGCAAAACGCACGCTCCTCGATCAATTCGACCATAGTATCACCGCTCAATATTACTTAGACGAACTGGCCGCGGGCGATGTCAGACCGTTGGGATATTTCCATCCCCAGACCCCGGTGGCTCTCCTTCATGCCGCCGGATACCATCCGATCAGGCTGATCGCGCCATCGACCCAGATCACCCACGCGGGCGCAAAGCTGCAGACCTTCGCCTGCGGTCGTGTCCGTGCGATCCTCGAATGCGCGCTCCGTGGCGACCTCGACGCACTTCACGGCGTGCTCATCCCCCAGAACAGCTGCGATTCGGTGCTGCATCTCCCCGCTATCTGGCAACGCGCGGTGGAGGCGGTGCCGGTCTATCGGCTCCGGCTCCCGATTCGGTCGGACACCGTCTCAGCCGGCGCGTTCTACCGCAACGAACTGGTACGACTGGCACGATCGCTGGAGGCACATACCGGCACGATCGATATAACGCGTCTCAAAGAGAGCCTCCTTTGCTATGCCGAGAACCGCGCGCTGGTTCGAAAACTGCGCACTTCCCGCGAGCAACGGCCGGAGAGCCTCTCGTTTCGCGATTATTATCGCATCGTCCTCGCAGCACAACGGATGCCGGTGGGAACACACA
>CAZSUE010000504.1:0-4321 GCA_964609045.1 uncultured archaeon
ACCCCTGTTCCCCCGTTCCCTCGTTCCCCTGTTCCCCCGTTCCCTCCCTCTCCTCACCACACCCAGGTGGACACATGACGAAGTATGTCCATCATGCGATGATCAAACCCACCGCCATCGAGGCGCGGCGCTACCAGCTCACCATCGCCGAGTCCGCCATCCGCTATTCCACGCTCATCGTGCTTCCCACAGGCATGGGCAAGACGATCTGTGCGCTCTTCCTCATCGCGCAGCGGCTCAACGCACTACCAGATGAGAAGGTCCTCTTCCTCGCACCGACCAAACCGCTCGTCGAACAGCATCACGCATTCCTCACCGAGCACCTCCTCATCGATACCATCGGCAAGTTCAGCGGTGAGGTGCGCCCGGCGCAGCGCGAGAAGGAGTGGGGCGAGTACCGGGTCATCGTCTCCACCCCACAGGTGATCGAGAACGACCTCCTCGCAAAGCGGATCACGCTCGAAAATGTCTCAACGGTCATCTTCGACGAAGCGCATCGCGCATCGGGGAAGTACGCCTATGTCTTCATCGCAGAGCGCTACCGCGAGGAGGGCGCCCATCGACTGGTATTGGGGATGACCGCCTCGCCGGGGAGTAAGACGAAAAAGATCATGGAGGTCTGCGGGAACCTCGGCATCGAGAATGTGGAGATTCGCTCGGAAAGCGACCCCGATGTCAAGCCATATGTCCACGATATCGATATCAGCTGGGTCCATGTGGAGGTGCCGCCGGCGATCAAGCGCATCACCAACCTCCTTCAGAAGGTGCTCAAAGAACGGCTCGAGACGCTACAGTCGTTCGGGCTCCTCTATCGTACCGAGCGGGTGGCGGTGAAGAAGCTGCTCGAGGTCGGGCGCACCATCCGGAGCCGGATCAACGAGCGTGGGAAGAATGTGCCACAATCACTCTTCTATGCCATGACCACCCAGGCGCAGGCGATCAAGATCAATCACGCACTGGAGCTCGCCGAAACGCAAGGACCGGAGGCGCTCAGCGGCTACTTCGAACGGCTCATGACGGAAGCGTCGCAATCGTCGGGCTCGAAAGCGGCCAAGACCCTGATGAACGACCAGCGCGTGCTGCGCGCAATGGAACTGGCGCGAACCGTGGATGTCACCACGCCGAAGCTCAAAAAAGTGCTGAAGATCGTCCACGAGCAACTGCTCACCAAACCGGATGCGCGGATCATCGTGTTCACGCATTACCGCGATAGCGCCACACTCGTGGTCGACGCACTGGATGAATTGGACCGATCCACCATCCGACCGGTACGGTTCGTGGGCCAGTCCTCACGGGGCGAAGACCGCGGCCTCACGCAGAAACGCCAGAGCGAGATCATCGCCGCGTTCAAGGCGGGTGAGTATAATGTCCTCGTCGCCACCAGTGTTGCGGAAGAGGGGCTCGATATACCCGCCACCGATCTCGTCGTCTTTTTCGAGCCGATCCCGTCGGAGATACGGACGATCCAGCGGCGCGGGCGTACCGGTCGCAAGCGCGCCGGGAAGGTCGTGATCCTCATTACGCGTAACACCCGCGACGAGGCGTATTACTGGTCCAGCCGACGAAAGGAGAAACAGATGAAGAGCGAGCTCCAGACGCTCCGGCTCCAGCTCAACGGGAAAGTGCGCGTGGGACGGCCACAGCTCCGTCGCCAGAGCGACCTCGAGATCTTCGAGACGGTGGAGCGTGAAAGAAAGAACGCTAACGGAGCGCATGAGGCGCCAGCCGAGCCAAACCGAACTGGACCGACCTCGAGCACGCCCGCATCACCCGGCGTAAAAGAGAGTCGCCATCGAACGGCCAGCGAGGCCACCACCAATTCGCCGAATGCAACCGACGAGGTTCCACCAGCCACCACCACTCAGCAGCCATCGCCACAACCTCGATCACCCACACAAGAACCATTGGAGCCGGCAGCCGAGGACAAGACCCCGCCGCAAAAAGGCAAACATGATACCGACGCCACTCCGGCACAGCCAGTTTCACAGCAGGAGAGGAAAATGGAAACCGGGGGCGCAACAACAGGCTGCACGGGAGAGACGCAAGCAGCGGATCAAAATGCGAAGGCAGCGCGGAAAGGACAGCTTGGACTGTTCGATTTCTCATCCGGTTCCAAGAAAAAGGATGCGCCCGAACTCACGGTCATCGTCGATCATCGCGAGTTTCGATCCACCGTCGTGCGCGAACTGGCCCGGGTCGGAGTCACCATCGAGCCGAAACAGCTCCCCTGCGCGGACTATATCCTCTCAGAGCGGGTCGGGGTGGAACGGAAAACGGGCGCGGATTTCGCCGAGTCCATCGTCGACGGTCGCCTCTTTTCGCAGCTCAAGGCTTTGACCCGCGCCTACATCAGCCCCATCGTCGTGCTCGAGGGCGGGGGCATGGCCACTCGGCGTGGGCTGGAACTCGGTGCGGTATGGGGTGCCATCGCAGCAGTGGTCGCCGATTTCAATATCCCGATCATATCTACGAAGGACGCCAAGCAGACCGCACAGCTGCTCTATACCATCGTGAAACGCGAGGCGGCGCAACGGCGCCAGACCGCTGTCCGGCCGGGACGGACACCCGCTTCATTACAAGAGCGACAGCGGTATATTCTCGAGGGGCTACCGAATATCTCGGCAGTCCTCGCAAAGCGGTTGCTCGCGCGGTTCAAAACCGTGGGGCGGGTGTTCACCGCCACTGTCGACGAACTCTGTACGGTGGAAGGCATCGGGTCAAAGACCGCGAAGGCGCTACGCGAAGTGATCGATGCACCATACGATAGTGATGGGGAAAAATAGCGTGTCGGGGCTATTGGGTCAACCATCCATCTCCAGTTCCTCGGCGAAAAACGGCGCGCCATGACCGGGGACGATGCACGCAGCGCGCTCGAGAAGGAATGCGCGGCTCTTATCCAGCGCTGCGTGGTCTACGGCGAACGGATCGTGCATCGGCCCCCGCCTATCGAAAAAGACATCGCCACAGATCGCGACGACACCCTCCGCGGTATCGACGAGCAGACTGAGGCTATCCATACTATGGCCCGGTGTGGGAACGACCCGGGTCTCGGTTCCAAGCCGACCGTCGGACGGTAACGGGCGAAACCGCGCGCCCGTCCAGCAGCCCCAATATTCGACCACCGTCGCCGCATCGAACGAACCGACATATTTGTAATGATCGTAGTGTGAGTGGGTGAGTAGGACATGGGTGATCTCATCCCGCTGCAGCCCGTATCGGGCAAGTGCGGTATCGATCGTCGCGATACCCTTCACCGTCCCGGGATCGACGATCCATATGGTATCGCGCCCCTCCACCAGCGTCACCGTGGGCCATGCGACTCCATCGTCTTCATCGAAGCGTCCTTCGACCAGTACCGTCATTACGGCCATGGCCGTTGCAACACAAATTCGGTTATTTCTAACCATCGATATCGATAGAAAGTGAGCCATATCTATGGCCGCACTCTCCCTCGCCATCCCGTCTCTGCTTTCTTGGCATGGCTTTGCATTGTCATCGTAGTATTTTCATTGTAGTAAGTATGTAGTACAATACAACATAATGGTCGGACTATGCTCGAACGAATTGTATATCATTTATGACAGCCGGTGAGAATGCACTATGGCGGTCCGAGAACGAAGGCGCAGCCCAACCACTATATAGATTTTACCCACAGAGGTTAAGTATGAGAACCTTTGGCGCTCGCTACAAAATGGGTTATCGGTCAGGCGGCCGTGAGCGGCACGATTCCCCAACCCCTAACCTCTATTCCATTCCATTCTCTTCCCTCCCACACCGCTAATCGCGTACCGCTAACCGCGTACCGCTAACCGCGTACCGCTAACCGCGTACCGCTAGCCGCATACCGCTAACCGCATACCGCTAACCGCGTACCGCTAACCGCATACCGCTAACCGCATACCGCGGCGGGCGGGGGGGCGGCCCCAACCCCCAATCCTTTCCTACCCTATCAACCGCCGGCCGATCACCGATGGCACATCCATGTTCCGGATCAACCGTGCCGCCGGGACGATCGCCACCAGCGCCGACCCGAGGATCATCCCGCCTACGAGCGCGAGCGTCCGGACCCGAAAGAGCGGTTGATAGATCGCAATGAACCCGCGCATCATACCGGTGAGCGCGATGTTCCCGAAAATCGTCGCCGGCACACCGATCACGCACCCGAGAACGGCGATATAGAGAACCTGGTAGAGGATCATCCGCATCACCACCCCGCGCCGGTAGCCGAGGGCACAGAGCTGCGCATATTCGCCGAGGCGCTCCAGCACGCCAAGGAACACGAGGTTCGAGATGGTCAAAACGGTGATCAGCCCACCGATGG
>CAZSUE010000505.1:0-4310 GCA_964609045.1 uncultured archaeon
CGGTGCGGCGGGGCGGGGCGGCTCCAAACCCTGACCCCCAATTCCCCCCTAATAGAACGGCATCATTGGGTTGAGGAGCGCTGCAGCGGCGAGGAACGCCACGGCGATACCCACCGGGTTGAGGATATTATCGGTGATCGGCACCTTCGGCGTCGCGAGATCGATGAGCACGAACACGGCGCCGCCGAGAAGCGCCAGGGGGATACCCACAAAAAGTAGCGCACCCCCGACGCTGGCGGCGAACCCCCCGATGAGCCCCTCGTAGGTCTTGCGTTGGTTGAAATGGATATGATGGCTCCCGAACCGGCGCCCTACCAACGCTGCGGCGGAATCGCCCAGCGCGACGATCATGATCAGCGCCATGGGTGCAAAAACGGAAAAACGGTCGTTGGGCGAGAAATAGGTGAGGAGGATGACGCCGAAGCTGAGGCTGAGGAGGTAATAGAAATGCGCGACGAAAATACCGCGTTCGCGCTTGCGCATGGAGGAGAGGATGATCCGATCGAGGAAATGGCGCTGGGTCGGGTAGGTGAGCCGGAGGATCTCGGTGGGGAGCGCAAAGAAGAACATCCCGAGGAACATGAGCACCGCGGCCACCGCACCCGCCTCGAGCGTGGGCCCATGTGCGAGTTGACGGACCATGATCGTGCCGGGGGACGACCACGAGGTCCGCGAGTGGAAGTGGACCCATGACCATTGGATGAGCCATTTCCCGGCAAAGAGGTAACAGAGGATCGTCGCAGCCGAAACGAGATGCGGGATCTTGCGCTTGACCTCGTTGACGAGCTCGTCGACCGGGCGCGCGTTATTCCCAGTCAAATGGAACGAGTCCTCGCTCCCGTCGGGGACGGCGCCACCGTTCCCTACAGCGGTCTCTGCGCGTCCATCGCCCGACTTGGCGCATGCATCGGCATATGCATCAGCATCCCCAGCAGAAGCCGCGTCTCTATCGCGTTCGGCGTTGCGCTCCTCGTCGGGCACCCAGTCCTCTGGTCGCGCTTCGCGGAGTTCGTGCGGGTCTTTGTTCCGGATGAGGAAATAGACGATGGTGAACGCGATCCAGAACGCGGTCCAGGTGATGAGATAGCTACTGAATGGGAGAGGGAGGACATACCCGTTGGGGCCGGGGAGGCCGATGAGCGGTGCCAATAGGAGGATGACGATGAGCGTGGCCAAGGCGGACCATCGGTCCACAAGATGCCATTTGAAGGCGCGAACGGTGAAGTACGCGATAAACAGCGCTGCAAGAAGCACCAGAATTACATCCAGTGTCGTATAGAAGACCTGCTCTGTGAGCGCTGGTAGCATGGCGAACTCCCTTACAACCCCGTAACCGACGACAGCGTTGGACCAGGGCCGCATTAACAAGGTTTGGCTATATAAACCTCTAGATCGGCGGAACGAAGAAGGTGACGCGATGGAAACGATCTGTCTGGCTCGGGCCGCTCATCCGCGTACCATCCGCATACCCCCGCCTCTGCGCCATTTTCGCTCCCTCTCCACTTCGCGTTGCCTCAGTTCTTTTTAGCGGCGGCCGCCCGATACGAGATGATGCGATAAGATAATATAAGTTAAGTTAAGTTAAGTTAAAATGAGAGATGAATTGATGTGATGTGATGGATGGATGGATACTGAGCGGCGGCGCGCACCCACTTATTCGAGGGCGTGCTGCGTTATGGTAAAGTGTGCGGAGCGGCTCTCCGGCCGCGACCGGTGTTTTTTGAGTATTGCGCGCCGCTCGCCGTCGCCGACGCGTTCGAGATGCACGATCGTCTTGGCGACGTGCGCCAAAGCGTGGCCGCCAATGGGCGATATGCAGTTCCGTTCGATACTGGTATAGACATGGCTCGTGACCACCACTGGAACCTTATCGTGCCGCGCGAGCGTCATGAGCTTGGTCACCTGCCGCGTCAGCATCCGCCGCGACTCGCGCTCGCTCTCCGACCCCAGTGAGAGCCGGTAGAAGATGGTGGCGGAATCGACGATGATCAACTGGATCGAACGATCCGATCGGCATAGCTGGATCACCTTCGCCACCGCTTTATCCTGTTCCTTCATGGAGTAGGGTTCGAACACGAGGAGGTTGCGAGAGACGGTCTCGAAATCGTCCTCGTCGGCACAGAGCTGCCGGAGTCGTTCCATGGAAACGCCCTCCGTGTCGATATAGGCGACCTTATGATTCTTGCGGATACAGTTACGCGCGAGCTGGAGGCAGATGTTTGTCTTGCCGGTTCCCGCCTCGCCGTAGAATTCCGTCAGTGCGTTGGATTCGATACCGCCGCCGAGAAGTGTGTCCAGCCCTTCAGCACCGATGGGGAGTTTCATGCTATCAAGTCCTCTGAGAGGGTCCCGCCGCCGGCGAGGAACTCATCGATATTGGCCAGTTCGAACCGTTTGCCCACCGTATAGACCTCGAGGCCGGGCTCGAACGATTCGGCGAGGAGGAGAGCGGGTGCCTCGCCATGCGCATAATGTTCGATCGTTTTTAAGAATTCGATCGTTTCGCGTTCGCTTGCGCTCTCGGTGATGCGTATGAAGAGCGGCGCGACGCGCATCGCGTCCGACGACGCGATCATGTCCACCCCCTCCAGCGGTGCATCGTCCACCCGATAGCCAGCGGCGTTGAGCGCGGCGCGGACGACCTCGGCGCGCATGGCGAGCGTGCGCGCCTGATCGTTGCGTTTCGCGTCGAGCGTATCGTCGCTCCTCCTCGATGACGGAGGGGTGAGGATGATCCGGTCGCGGGTCTGGGTCTGCGCCCGGGTGCGGGGTGCGGTGAGGAGGGCGTGGCGCCGACCATACGACTCCCTGCACGATCCTGTGCGCGGCCCGGTACCGTTTCTCTTCCCCTCGTTCTCGATCTCGTTCTCGTTCTCGTTCTCGGTATCGCGATGGTCCCCCTCAAGATCGAGATCGATCTCGTTCTCGAGATCTGTATCGAGGTTGGCGTCGGAGCGTTCGAGGTCGTCGCGCCATTGCGATGGCGGTGCGACCTCGTCCGCCCAATCCTCGAGCGGTTGCAGTTCCATCGACCAGCGCTCCGGCGCTTCGTCGCTCGGCTCGCGCCCACCTTCCCGCTTAGCTCCATCTCCATCCTGCGTTTCCTCCTCCAGCGGCGCTGCCGCGCACTCCAGCGCCTCACGCACTTCGTCGCCGTGGAAACGGAGCGTTCCGTCGTCGGCGAGGAGATAGACCACGGCGGGGCGGGCATCCCATCGGAGCTGGGCGGCCACCGCCTCATGGGCCAGTACCGTTTCCAGCCCGCGCTCGGCGATGGCCCTCTCGCGCTCCGGCACCGAGACCGCGAGCCGGAGGAGGTTCGACGGGTCGAGCGCGCTTTCGAAATAGATGAGCCCGTGATCACGCCGCACCCTCCCGCGAAGCTCGTCGATCAGTTTCGCCTCGTCCTGCTCACGCGTTGCCACCAGTTCGCGCAGCAATCCGAGGCTGACGCCCACCGTCTCGCGGTCGCCGATGAGACAGGCATGGGTCAGCCCCGTGAGGGACTCGGCCTCCAGCAGTTCTTTCATCCGCTCGAGGTCGTTGACCATGTCCGGATAGGGCTTCGGTGAGCGGATGACGAGGATGTGGAGCCCGCGCTCGTGGTAGACCGTATGCTCGTACGGCTCGAGCTGCTTTTTGAGCTTGATCTCGTCCCGATGCGGGATCGGCGTGGCGTTGGTACGAAAGACCGGCATGCGCTCCCTACCCCATCACCTCCCTGGGGGCTAAAATAGTTTGTCCAGTTAGGTGAGACAGTGGGACAGTGGGACAGTGCGGTGGTGAGACAGTGAGATAGTGAGCACGGGTGGAAGCGTGCGCGCGCTACGATCGCCACCGGCGAGAGAGGAGGATTATGATGACGAGGAGCGAGACCCATCCGGCGAGGTTCACCCAACCGAGGAGAGCGAACGCGTTCTTGGAGCCCTGTTCATCCTCGTCGTTGGGAGGATCGTCGTCCTCGTCCAGTTGGAGGCCGGTGGTGGAATCCGCCGCCGTGTAGCCGGCGTTCCATTCCTCGGGCTTACCGTCGCCGTCACGGTCCACCGAGGCCGCAGGGTCGGCGGGGAACGCATCGAGATGTGTCAACCCGCTCGTGGAGTGCTCCTCGGTCATCCCTTCGTTCCAACGGCTCGGTATACCGTCATGGTCCGCGTCCAGCGCTGCAGCGGGGTCGTCGGGGAATGCGTCGAGGTAGGTGAGGCCGGTGGTGGAATCGATGGCACATCGGCCGCGGTTCCATGCGTTTGGCACACCGTCGCCGTCGCTATCGATCGATGCGGCGGGATCGTTCGGGAACGCGTCGAGAG
>CAZSUE010000506.1:0-4302 GCA_964609045.1 uncultured archaeon
TAGTGGCTTTAATCCAACTTGTCATCCGTAACCCACAAAAATGGAATCCGCCCACCGACCCGGGCCAGACCCAAAAGGGCCAGACCGGGAGGGGCCAGACCCGCCACGCAACCGCGATTTCGACGGCTATATCCTCGATCTCATCGACCGGATGGATGACCCAACGCTCCGCTCTTGCATTCGGGGAATGATTTCAGGACTGAAATCGGAATTGGATACCGACGAGGACGGCAAACTGCTCGCAGCGTTGAAACGGATCGGTGGCGAGGAGATACCTACGCTACTTTGCGAGAATAACTGGCCGCCGCAACGCTCCAAAGCGATCCTCTATTCGTATATCGCCGCGTTCCAGGCCGGAAAATCGCACGTCAATTTCGCAGAACGGCTCGTGATGGCGGCCGATACCGAAGCACTGCGCGAGGTCTTCGCATCACTCATCGCGGCATGGGACCTTCTCCCCGCAGCGATTCGATGCAATTATGTAATTGAGCACCTCTAACCAGCGCGGGAAATCTTTTTTCATACACGAACCAAAGGATCGATGATCCCACTCTATTCTCGCATTCCGTTCTCGGTTACAAAAAGCGCCACTTACAAACGCTTGCGAATATTATTTAAATCCGAACAAATATTTGTGCTCGATTCCGATCGCGGAAGCGAGAGCGGCTCATTCCAGGCAGAGCACCTAATTAATACATTTTTCGGCGAAAATCTAAATAGTCAACCTTTTGAATGGAATGAGCCAGAGAAAACGATGTGTGAGCACGATTGGATGAGCCTATGACACCCGAACCGTTCCTTACCGTTACATTTACACCCCAAACACCGCTCTGGACCGGCGGAGTCGACGGCACCATGGACCGCATCCACGAGACCGGCATCATCGGCTCGCTACGATGGTGGTTCGAAGCGATCGTCCGTGCGCTCGGCGGGAGCGCCTGCGATCCGACGAAATCGAAATGCAACTACCAAAAGGACAAACAGATCTGTGATGTCTGTACCGTTTTCGGTGCGACAGGGTGGAAACGGCGATTTTCATTACGGGTCGAGGGTGAACCGACCTACATCTGGTCCGACGAAGAACGGGACAAACAATTACACTTGCGACCTGCTGGCCGACGAAGCTGGGGATGGTATCTTCCGAACGGTGTCATCAATCCGCTCCGGTTCCGCGTTCATGGCGATCCCGACACGCTCGGCCAGCTCCAACCACTCATCCACTTTCTCGGCCGACATGGGGCTATCGGTGCGAAGAATCAACTGGGGTACGGCTTCGGCTCGATCGATGATCTGGATCCGATCCCACCAAACAGTTTATTTGCATCGCTAGAGCGGGGGGGGCAACATAAACGGACCGAGCACCGGTCATCGATTCCCAGCCTGAATCGGTTTGGGTTCTTCTCGTTCAGATTCACACCCGTCAAGCCGAACTGGTGGGCCGAGATCCCCGGCTTGGAGCGGCTGATCGGCGATCGCAAGATGCGCCCGCTCCTCAACCGTGCCGTCAAGGCTGGGATGGTCCCAGTGACACCGCTGATCAAGAGCGATTGGCGCCGAAACTTTGCCCGTGCGCCCCCATTCGTAAGGATGAGCCTCTTTGGCGCGTCGGAGGGGAGGGTACGGATCCGTGGGAAGATCGGGTTCAGTTGGGCGTTCAAAACGGATACGAACGAGGATGAATGGCAAGTACGGGGTTGGTGCTGGTTCCCGAAGACAGCGGAACGCGGTCAAAAGATATATTCGCACCACTTCCAGACCATCTGGAAGATGATCGCGGATACGGATCGGTGGTGTCGCATGCTCCATGTCGTCGACGGAGAAGTGACTATATATCCCGATCGTGATGAATGGCGCGAATGGAGTGACGATGAACTCCGTTCTTTCTTGGAGTTATCACAATGATCGAAAGGCTCATGCTCAATAACTTTCGCGGCATCCGTGAGGGAGGCGGCGACAACTTCCGGATGGTCAACTGCTTCGTCGGGCCGAACAATTGCGGCAAGACCGCACTGATCGAGGCGCTGTATCTCGCCAGCATCTGTGGCCGTGAAGCGACATTCTTATCGGAGGTCAGCCCAGCCGCCACCGACGAGTTTGGGACCGATGTTACCGCACCGCTCGAGACCGACCTTCTTGGCTGGAAACCGTTCCCGCGCCTTTGGCAACGGCACGGCGAGCCGAGCCAGTGGCATGAGTCGCCGGCGAAACTCACCGATGCGAGCAATATTGCCGTACGGTTGGACCAATTTGGCCACGATCATCCATACCATTCCTTCAAGCTCATTACCCCGGACGGTTTTTCCAGCACGAGCCATCGAGAGATCGCTGGGTTTTCCATACTCGGCAACGATGTCCACGACCGGCGGATGATCGAGCCGTATTACGAAGACGAGCGGCTCGAAAAAGTCGAGATCGGGTTCTCATGGTCCACGCCGTTCGTCTTCCGGAACAACCACAAGAACGCTGTGCCGATCGCGTCCTGGGCGATCGAGGGGGAAAAGCCGAGGGGGGACCGGGTCGTCTATTTCGACCCGTTCCATCTCAACCAACCGATCAACAACGACTTCTTCAGGTTCATCGAGACCCAGGTCCCCGGACTCACCTATAAGCTCACGGAAGTGATGCATCGGATCTTTCCCGAGCTGGAGGGGAGCCGGATGTACCTCACACCGATCGCGGGGACCAGCAATGGAACCGGGCCGCTCTTTACCGGCAAGATCGAATGGCGCGACCGGACGCCGTTGCCGCTCGACTGGTTCGGGGACGGGACGAGGGTCGCGTTCAATGTCGCTCTTGGCGCACTGGCGCTGGTCGAATCCATCCAAGGGACGGATTCCGCTATCCTCCTCTGGGAGGAGCCGGAGTTATTCCTGCACGCAGCGGCGCTCAAGCGCCTCATCGAAGAGCTACTCATCCTCTTCGAACCGAGGAATGTCCAGCTCTTCATCACCACCCACAGTCTCGAAGTACTGGGTATCCTCACAGATCTCGGAAAGAAGAAGCGATGGAAACCGACATTCGAAGCGGAATTGAAGGTCTATCGCTTGGGTCTCAAGAATCATACCCTTATTCCATCAGAGTTCAGCTATCATGATCTCCGGTTTTGGCTGGAGGACGGTGACGATCCACGGTTTTGGGAACTTTCAGGTCTACCACTACGGTATATGACAGATTAACGGTGGTATGAGCATGAAAAGACGTTCCTACATCTTTGTCGAAGGTCGAACAGATCGGGCGTTTATCATGCCCTTGAAAGAACTGCCTGAGGATGACGAGGAGATTGGAAAGAAATGGTATCGGGCCATTACGGTATGTGGTGGGAAAGATAGAATAAAAGAACAAATCGAACGCAAAGTAGGCAAGTACATAAAAGACCCCCCTTACCTTGAGAACGTCTGTATTGCAATTCTCCGCGACCTCGATGATGGTGAAACAGCCGAACAAATACTCCAAAGCTTCCAGGACCTATTCGCCGACTTGCTCGCGCCGAGAGCAACCGAGAACGGTAGACCGATCCGGTTCTCGGAGGATGCCAACCATAACGGGCTCTATTCCTACCATAATGACTATTACAATCTCACCGTCTTCTTGTTCATTATGCAACCGCTGACCATCGAAACGGAAGTCGGCTCACTCTCGTTCGAGACCGGCCAGCTCGAGAACTATATCCTTCAAGCAGCGTTCGATCCGAATGTTCTGGCACGGTTCGCACACCAAGCCGGTCTCAGTGCCGAGCAATTGCGAGAGAAGGTCGTGAACGAGTTCAGAGAGGTGTTCGAAGCCAATGGTATCACACCGCTGCAAAAGGATTTCGTGATGGCGTATATGGCCGCTGCACGGTTCTTGAAGGTGAAACGGACCGAGGACGACGCGAAGTTCGCCGAGATCGTCGTTCAAAGGCTGAAGAAACGCTCCGAGGACCAACTACCGGAGCTGTTCGCACCATTCCTCCATATTATCGACCAAGTCGCGCTCTAAACCACCAGGTAATACCATGCACTCGTACGAATTCCATTCCCATTACCCGCTCGCTGTCCAACAGCTATTGACGCAGGGCGATGCCGTCTCCTATCTTAGCGACCCGGAACGATCGCTACCGGCTTCCTGGCCTGCGTTGGAGGCGATCGCGGACCCGTACCAACGCGTGCTACTACTGGCCCAGGCGCTCGCCACGCGCCAAAAGGACAGAGCACGCGTCGGGGACCGTAAAACACAAGACGGGTTGCTGAAGATCATAAAACAGAACGATCTGGATAAGACATTCAATAACCGCGTAACAGAGTTCCTAGAACCGCTCAACCT